>JBAXLC010000085.1:0-4042 GCA_037135015.1 bacterium
CCAGGAGCTCTCGTTCCCAGCTGCATCAATCAGACGCACCTCGACGGTGACACCGCGCATCAGCAAGAGAACCTTCCCGCCCGTAGTCTTCATGAAGGGGCCGATCTCAATCTCATCACCAGCCGCGAACCTGAGCGGCTTCTCGTATCCGACCCGCACCTCAACAGCAACGGTGCCAGTGCCCGTATCGCTGCCGATCACTGTCAAGAGATATGGCGGTGGGTTTCCGCGCGACGCTCGCCCTTCGCGCACACGCACACTGCTGATTCTCGGATCGCTGCGGTCGCGCCCAGCGGCAACTGCGAACGGCGTCCGCTCTGATCCGCCAACGAAACGCATCCATGCCGTTGCACTCGATGTGCCTAGCTGCGGAAGTCGCGACCAGCTACGCACCTCGCGGAGCGTGTACGTGCGTGCGTTACGGAAGGTTTGTCGATCTGCAACCTCAATCGCACGCGCACCTGGTGGCGCATAGTCCTGCAGGATTTGCAGCGCAAGGTCGGCATCAAAGGGTGTGCTGGCGGTGGCAGCGGCGAGGAGGTCGCCGAGCGTGAGCGCTGCTGGCGTTGGCGTGGTCGGCTCATCACTTGGAGAGACTTCAACATCGCCACCCTCGCCATCTTCTCCGTCGGTGGCATCAGGGTCTACGGATGCATCAGGACCAGCCTCGTCGCCCGGATCTTCTCCCGGGTCAGGCTCTGGCTCCTCCTCAACAGGGGCGGAGGCATCAGGGTCGAGGCTCTCATCTGGTGCCACGCTCTCATCGGGATCGGTACTCTCGTCGGCGATCGGATCCCCGTCGATCGGCTCTTCGTCGGCAGCAGCGACTAAGCCTGCACCCCAGCCAAACGTTCGTGGAGCGGCAATTGAGCTAACGATCAGGGCGACCAAGGCTGCGGTCGCAAGCCAAGGGGTGCGCTGAGTACTCTTCATCTTCCTAGTCTGGCAGGTGCGCGTGCCAGCAGCGTGGCACGGTTGCGCCGAGCGGGGCTCCTACTTCAGCGAGGCAATGAGGTCGGCGACGAAGCGCGGACCATCAACCTTCATTGGCACGCGAACAAGTGGAGGGGTGGCAACTTTGCCGCCGTTGCGCTCGCGTGTCTCGCGGGCATCGGCTGCGGGGGCCATCCAGGCGCGTCGGTCGATGATCGTTGCGCCGCGCGTTGGGCCAGCGGTATTCACTTCAACGGCACGATCGAGCCACTCGGTCATATAGGTGGGGTCGGCAACGATGCCCGCAGCGAGCGGGTCATGAAGCGGGCACTCGCGCGTGCCGAACGTACGCTGGTAGACATCGAGGTAGTGGCTCAACACTTTTAACGCGAACTTTGAGCGCACCGAGCCGAGCGCCTCAATGGCGGCAAGCTCCTTCGTGCGGAGTCGCGTGCCCTGCGTCACATCAAGGCCGACCATCGTCACTGGCCACTCTGCGCCGAAGACGAGGTTTGCCGCCTCAGGGTCGTGCCAGATGTTCGCCTCGGCGGTTGCGGAGGCGTTCCCTTCGTGGGCGATGGCGCCACCCATCAATACGACTGAGCGCACGCGCCCAGCAAGCTCTGGGTCAAGGCAGAGGGCGAGGCCGAGGTTGGTGAGTGGGCCAACGGCGAGCAGATCAATCTCTCCAGGCATCTCGCGGGTAAGGCGCAGGATTTGCGAGACGGCATCCTCTGCAATCGGTCCACGCTTAGGTTCGGGCTGGTTAGTGTTGCCGAGGCCATCTTCGCCGTGTACCCACTCGGCGGTGGCTAGCGGTTGCGCCATCGGTCGGCGTGCGCCGATGGCCACCGGCACGTCGTCAAGGCCGCAGAGCTCCAGTAGACGGCGGGCGTTGGTGGCGGCAAGGTCGGAGGGGATATTGCCGTGCACACTGCCAACGGCGAGTAACTCAACGTCGCTGCGCCCAGCAAGGTGGAGCATGGCGATCGCGTCATCGATCCCCACGTCGGCGTCCAGCAAGATTTTTCGGCGGTCCATAGGGGGGAGAGTGTACGGGTTTCGCCTCCCACCTGCGTGCCTGATGCGCGGGGAGCCCCTGCTACGATCGCCCAGAGTTAATCAGAGAAGGCGAGGGGATCCATGCCACACTTGGCGCTCGTGGTGCACTCGTATGTCGATGAAGACCCACGTGTTCGTCGCGCCGCCCGCGCCGCGGTCGGCGCCGGCTGGCACGTCAGCATCATCTCCCTACAGCGCCACGGCGATCCTGCACGGGGCGAACTCGATGGAGCCCAGCTCTACCGGCAGCCCGTTCAGCGACATCAGGGGGCGGGGATCAGCACCTACCTGGTTGAGTACGGTCGCTTCGCTCTGCTGGCCGCCCGCGAACTACTCCGCATTGACCGCGAGCGGCCGATCACTGTGGTGCACGCGAATAGCGTTCCAGACTGGCTCGTCTTCGCGGCAGTGCCTCTGCGCCGACGCCACCGCATCGGCCTGATCCTCGATCTTCACGAGGCGTCGCCAGAGCTTTTCCGCATGCGCTTTGCGCGATCGTCGCGCTCACCCATTACGCGAATAGCTGCGCGAGCAATGGTCTCCCTGGTCTCGTTTGCTGAACGGCGCTCCATCGCTATTGCTGATTGGGTCTTTGTCACCGCCCCTCGCCTGCGCGACCGTCTCGTCAAAATCGCCCCGCGACGCGCAGATGCGGTGGAGGTGCTCCTCAACGTTCCCGAGACGCAACGCTTCGCAGCTGCTGCGGCGAGCGATCGGACATGGATGTCAGATGGAACACTGCGACTGATCTATACCGGCGCACTCACGCCAATCTACGAAGTAGACGTCATCATTCGCGCCGTCGCGCTTCTGCGCACTGCACCTGCGCCACTTCCAGTGCATCTGGTTGTTGCGGGGCGCGGTGACCAGGAGCCCGCGCTTCGAGCGCTTACAACGGAGCTCGGTATTGCGAGCGCGGTGGAGTTCCTGGGCCGTGTGCCATTTGAAGCGGTGCCGGCGCTCGTTCGCGGTGCTGATATTGCGCTGGCACCAACGCGGCTCGATGAGTTCACCGACCTCTCGATCTCCAACAAGGTGTTTGAAGGAATGGCCAGTGGCCGCCTCGTACTAGGGACACGGCTCAAGACCCTAGATGATCTTGTTCCTGAAGCCTCGGTCGCACGCTACACATCGGGGAGCGCCGAGGAGGCGGCCGCAGTGATTCGACGACTTGCCGCCGATCCGGACGAGCGAGCGAGCCGCGTGGCCGCCGGCCTCGCGGCAATTCACGCGGGCCTCAGCTGGGAGGCGGCTGGCGCCGCTTACGTGCAGCGACTTACCGCCTTGCTGCCGCCGCCCGTTGACCCTCGCTAACCCAGGAGCTCTTCGGCACCGGCTGCTTCGGCGGCCGCTCGCCAAACCGTCGCTTCCACTCGCGTCGCCCAGAGAGGTAGCGCGTCACCTCGAGGTCGGCCGCCTTGATTGCCGCGCCGCGCAACCAGGTGCGATGCAGCTCAAAGCAGGCGCGCGCCCACGCATCGCCATGCGAATCGCCACTGATGAGATGTGCGAGTTCGTGGAGTGCCGTCCCCTTGTCGTAGGAGCAGAGGAACATTTCACCCGTTTCGGTAACGACCCAGCCGAACGGATGCGCGGGTTCACGACGCGTCCCTGTGTGGTCGTGAATGCGTACCCACTCAAGTTTGCGCTTGGCATGCGCGGTGGCTTTTGCGAGGAGCTCGAGCGTTGGGCGCCAGCTCGGCCATGCAGCAACAGTGAAGCCACGCATCGGACGAACTTCAAATGGGAGGTCGAGCGCCCACTTCGGCGCTTCGGTCCAACGACCGGCGATCTTGACGCGATACATACGGCTCATGGCTTCACCCTATCGCGAAGCTCATATCGGTGGCGTACCACCAGCAACTAGCGGAGGGCGCTTGCTCCAACAGAGCGCACTCGCTTCAGGAACGCGCGCGTTCGTGGGTCCCGTGGTGCCTTGAAGATCTTCTCTGGGCTTCCCTCTTCCACAATTCGTCCACCCTCGAGATAGCAGATGCGATCGGCGACGTCGGCGGCGAAGGCCATCTCATGGGTGGCGATCAACATC
>JBAXLC010000086.1:0-3899 GCA_037135015.1 bacterium
AGCAGAGTGGGTGAGCGAGGCGGTCGCCGCTGGCGCGAAGGTGATTGCCGGTGGTGCCGCTGCAGATCCCAAGGCACCACGACTCTTCGCCCCAACGATCTTGACGAACGTGCCGCGCGACGCGCGCATCTGCAGCGAGGAGGCCTTTGCCCCCGTGGTGATCATTGAACGATTCAGCGACTTCTCCGCGGTGATTGCCGCGGTGAATGAGAGCCGCTTCGGCTTGCAGTGCGGGCTCTTCTCCAACGATTTGGCGCATGTGCGCACCGCATTCGACCAGTTAGAGGTTGGCGGCGTGATCGTGAACGATGTGCCAACCTACCGCATCGACAACATGCCGTACGGCGGCGTGAAGGATTCAGGCCTTGGTCGCGAGGGTGTGCGCTGGACCATGGATGAGATGACGGAGATCAAGATGCTCGTTCTCGCCGACCCGCAGTAGCGGAGCTAGTCGCCGAGTTCGTCGCCCCCTGGCGTAGAGATTCTGGCGAGCGCCTCGCGGACCGCTCGTCGTGCTCGCTTGGCTCGCCGCTTCACGCGATCAATCTCATGCGCTGCCAGTCGGATCAGATCACTATGTTCGCCCTCTACGAGAATCTCGTGGTCCCGCAGGCTCTCAATCGGCGCCTGAACTTCGGGCAGTGTCGTTGCCACTGGGGCTGGAGGTGTTGTGCGGCGCTCCGGGCGGAGTGGGGCAGCGGCGCGGCCGAGGAGTGCGGCAATCGCTCGCACCGCCTCTGGCGGCGCAGGCGTCTCCGTCGTCAGGAGTCGCGGGTCGGCGGTCGACTCCCCCGATGTGGGCTTGCGTTCGGTCACACGCTTCCTCCCTGTCGCCGGTGTGCCAGTTGGCTTCTCTATTCTCGCCGAAAGCGCATCAGCGGGGGTGCCGCCGCTCGTGAGCGCAGCCAGCTCGGCGGCGGGATCGTGCAGCAGCTCGCCGTTCGCCTGCGTGGCTAGATCGCCCCACGGCTCGCTCGGCGTTGAGTGGTGCTGCGCAACGCCCCAGAAGACGACGCGACCAAATGCAGGGAGCCGCACCGTCAGCCCGCTGTGCATCAGCGATGCGGTGCTGACCAGGAGACTACGGTTGGTGATCGCATCACGGAGTTCAACGACATCACCAGCGCTCGCCACAACACCAAGCCGCTCGGCAATCGTGCTGGCAGGAAGCGGGCTCGCCGGCGTGCCAGCAAGCGAGCTTGACGGGGCGACCGCTGTCGAGGCGTGCTGGATGGTGATCTCTGCCTCTGTGCTGCTGCTGAGGGCGATCACCAGCGTGCGCGCACTCCCAGCCGCGTTGCTGAAGGCGTAGGTGCTTTCGCGCTCGGCCTTACTGCCGCCCTTCGCGTCGAACCAGCGGAAGTCGGCGACCCCAGCGAAGAGGTGCCGCGCCCGAAGGAGCGGGGCAATCTCGCGGTCATAGCGTTCAACATGCTCGGTGTTGATCGGGTCGCTGGTCCGCGGCGCGCGGTACTCCATGCCGTAGCGCTCACGCTGCCCCTCCCACTGCCCGTGACCGAGCATGGGCACACCGGGGAGCGTCGCCGCCAACGTTGCCGCTAAGAGTGCGCGGTCGCCAATGCCGAACCCCACGGCGGCCGGCTCCTCGTCGGGGGTGGTGAGGAAGTTCACATAGCGACGCAGCAGCTCAGGGTCGTACGCCGTGGTGTCGCGCAGAATGGTGCGGTACTCCGCATTCTTGCCGTCACGGAGCATCGTCATAAAGGCGGAGTTGTAGACGCGGTGCATGCCGAGGCCACGGACGAAATACCCCTCAAGGAGCCAGAAGGCTTCGGCAAGGAGCATCGTGCCAGGGAGCTCCTGCTCGATGCGCTCAACGACCTCACGCCAGAACTCGCGCGGTAGGCGCTTCGCGAACTCGCGGTCGCTCAGCGCAAACTCGCTGCGCGATGGGATCGCGGCCTCAGTGCCGCGCGCCGGATACCAGAGGCGCCGAATGTGCTGCGCTGCGAGCGTCATCGCCGCATCAAAGCGAATGATGTCCGATCGCCGAGCAACGGAGAGGATCTCTTGGATCACCGCCTCACGCGCTTCTGGATTGAGGTAGTCAATCTGGGCGGTGTCCTTCCACGGCATGTTCGTGCCGTCATTCCCGTGGTAGATGTACTGCAGCGACGTTGCAGCGCGGCGTTCAAAGGCGACGGCGGCATCATCGCCGCGCTCATAGCCATCTTCAATGCGGATCGCAGTGCCTGGCTCCGTTGAGAGGTTCTCGCCGCTGTAGCGATAGTTCTTGAAGGGCGGATGAGCGGAAGAGAGGAGCAGCTCAGAACGCTCGTTAACCCAGCGCCCATCGATAGCGACATGGTTCGGGACCATGTCGGTCACGATGCGAATGCCAACGGCACCTGCCCTGGTGCGCAGTGTTGCAAGTGCCGCATCACCGCCCAACCCTTCATCAACGACGTATTCGGCAACGGCGTAGGCGGAGCCGTCAGCATCAAGATCTCCAGCGCTGACCTTCATCGCGCGCGACGCGGCGCTGCGACGCCAAATGCCGATCGGCCAAAGGGCGCTCACGCCGCGCTGCGCAAGAAGTTGCAGCTCTTCATTCGGGATCTCGTCGAGGCGACGGATCGGCGTGCCGTAGCGCTGGGAGAGTTGCGCGAGCCAGACAAGGAGGTGTTTCGCCTGAATGACGACCTCGCCCATCCACGGGGCGTCACTCCCGTAGCGCGGTGGCTCAGGGGTGCCGAGCGCCGGCTCCTCCCCGCGAATCATCGCAACGCCTCAGATCTGTGACTGCTCATCGGTGGAGGATAGAGGTGCGGGGTGGGTGATAGGCTGCACCGATGCCTGTTGAGACCGTTGCACGCTCCCTCTCGTTCATCAACTGGGTGGTGGTGAGCGGCCTTGCGGTCGGCAGCTTGGCCGCAATCCTCCTGCTGACCCACCGCTCGGAGTCGACGCGGGGCTACCGCGGGTTCACCGTCTTCGCCGCTGGCGGCTGGGCCTTCCTTGCCTGGCTGGCCGACGGAGCACTTCCGATCCCTTCTGCCGATGCGCCGATTCACGCCGCCACCCCCGAGATCGATGCGCTCCGACGCCTTTTGTTCGTTCTCGTTGCCTGCCTTGCAACGCTCTGGACGCTGCGCATCGCACGCGGGAGCGATGGCCGGCACGTCGGCTTGATCACCGTCGCCACTGCCGTTGCGGCACTCCTCGTTGCTGCAGTTGGCTGGGCCCCGACACCACTCGTTGCCGTGGCACTCTCGCTGCAACTTTTGATTCTTGCGGCTGTTACCGGCGGCTCATTCGCGGCGATGATCCTCGCCCACTGGTATCTCGTCACGCCGAAACTGCCAGAGGCACCACTCTTACTCCTTAGCCGCTCACTCGGCATCGGCATCGGCGTGCAGATCGCCCTCTTTCTCGTCTGGCAACTCTTCGGCTTCGGTGGCCTCGGTGCAGGGTGGGACTTCTTCGCCATCTTGCGGCTCGTGATCGGCCTCATCTTTCCGGCGCTCCTCACCTACGCCGGCTGGCGTACGGCGAAGGCGCGCTCCATGGAGTCGGCAACCGGGCTGCTCTACATCGATCTTGGCGCGGTGACGACGGGAACGATTCTCGCCGCCGGGCTCTTCTTCGGCGCTGGGATTCTGGTTTAGCGCTTCGACTCCTGCGCGTTAGCGCGGAGTGCAGCCACCCGACGTTCGATGCGCAACAGCTCACTGACGCTCCATGCCTGCGCAAAGCAGGCGACGGGCGTGAATGGCGCATCACCTGTGGCGTTCTCCGAGATCGTGCCGAGCCCCGCCTCGCGCAGATGTGCGCGATATGGCACGAGCGCCTCTGTCACCAACGCCACTGCAGCGGCGCGACCTGCGGGGCTCTCAAGGTCGTGCACGGCGAAGGCACTGTCGGCCCACGGCCCGATC
>JBAXLC010000087.1:0-3861 GCA_037135015.1 bacterium
AGCAGGGAATCGCGATGATGACGGATAATCCGCGTCGGCTATTTGAAGAGGCGCGCTAGCGCCAGAAGGGGGAGCTCATGGGAAAGCGCGTTCTGCTCGTTGGGGAGTCGTGGGTATCTGAGGCGACGCACTACAAGGGGTTTGACTCCTTCACCAGTGTCACCTTCCACTCCGGTGCCGATTGGTACAACGGCGCTCTCCGCTCCAAGGGCCACGAGGTTGAGCAGATGTACGCGCACGATGTGCCAGCAAAGTTCCCGCATACCGCGGCTGAACTGAGCAAGTACGACGTCATCGTATTGAGCGACATCGGCACCAACTCATTCTTGCTCCCGATTGAGACGTGGCTCCAGGGGAAGTCGACGCCGAATCGGTTGAAGCTTCTTGCCGAGTGGGTGGAGAACGGCGGCGCGTTGATCATGGCCGGCGGCTACCTCAGCTTCCAAGGCTTTGAGGCGAAGGCGCGCTTCGCTGGCAGCGCCGTTGAGCGCGTGCTTCCAGTTACCTGTCTCACCCACGACGATCGCGTTGAGGCACCAGAGGGTGCGCAGCCAGTCATCGTTGATGCGAGCCACCCAGTGCTCGCCGGTGTTCCTGCCGGCATGCCAGCACTGCTCGGCTACAACAAGGTGGTGCTGAAGCCTGGCGCGACGCTGGTTGCCTCAGTCGGCGGCGATCCGCTCATTGCCACCGCGCAGGTTGGCAAGGGTCGATCACTCGTCTGGACCTCAGACATCGGACCACACTGGTGCCCAGAACCATTCGTGCAGTGGAACGGCTTTGCGCCACTGATGTCGAACATGATCGATTGGGTGACCGGCAAGTGAGTTTCGCCGAGCGAGTCGCCGCCTACCAGGCTGCAACGAAAGCGTTTGAAGAGCAGGTCGCTGCGCTCGATCGCCTAAAGCTCGACGCCAAGCATCCAGAGGGCTGGTCGCCGCGTCAGGTGATCCATCACCTGGCCGACAGCGAGGCGCAGTCATACGCGCGGCTACGACGCCTTGTTGCTGAGCCGGCTGGCTCCATCATTCAGGGATACGACGAAGGTGCCTGGGCCGAGAGTCCAGCCCTCGGGTACGAGACCGACCCGATTGAGACGTCACTCGCCGTCTTCTCAGCGGTGCGAGCCGGAACGTTCAACGTGCTCCAACACCTGACCGAGGCGGACCTCGCCCGTTATGCGGAGCACAGCGAGCGCGGGCGGTTCACGCTCGATGACTGGCTGCGGATCTACTCCAAGCACCCCCTCGACCATGGCGAGCAGCTCGCCAAGGCGCTCCGCGGCGAGTTGTAGCGGGGAACCGTTCTCGCCCTTCAAGCGTTACGGTACCGAGGGGCCCGCTTGGGTCCGAAACCGTAGGAGGCAACAATGACTCGGGTACTCACCGCCGTTCTTATGCTCGGACTACTGATCGCACCAAGCGTGCGCTCCGTGGCCGCCGCCGATGAGGTCACCCCGGTGGCAGCCTCTTCAGGCGTGGAGTGCCCACCGGTTGAGATCGTCAACGGCGTCGCGGTAATCCCCGAGGGGGCACCCGCCGAGTGCGTCTACATTCAGACGACCGGCGTAGAAGACCCATGTGCACCTGACGCCACCGGCGCTGTGCCAGTGATGTGCCAGTCAGGCCTCCCCGTGGATCCTCCTGTGGGCGGTGACGCCTGCTGGATCACCTCCGACGGAAGCACCAACTGCCCACGAACCGGTGGTGAGGATCTCCTCGCAAGCGGGCGCCACTTTGCCATCCTCGCGGTGTCGCTTAGTGGCGTTCGTTACGAACTCGCTGCTGGCCAGATGTACCTCGGTGATGACGGCAGCTTTAGCGCAACAGTGGGATGCAACCAACTCGTAGGTAGCGTAGTTGTTGGCTGGGAGCGCCTTACCGTCGCGGATCTTCTCTCAACCAAGATGTACTGCGAAGAACTGTCCGCTGCAGAGACGTCGCTCAGTGAGATCCTGCTCGGTGGCACACTCACGTTTAGCCGAACTGACATCGGCCTGGTCGCCCAGAATGGCATCGGATCCATCGAACTGATTGAGGCGATGTATGACACAGTGCCACTCAACGGTGACGTGCGCGCAAACATTGGTAGCGAAGGCGGCACGAGCGATCTGAGCGCTCTGCTCATCGCCGCTGCACTACTTGGCATCCCAGCACTGGTCGGCGCAGCCGGCTTGAGCGTGGGGCTTTCGCGCCGAGACTAATTGACTGACACACCCGCCGGCGTGGCGATTGGCGCGTTAGGCGGGGAGGTGTCGCTCCGCGTGGCCGATGTATTTGGCGTCTGGGCGAATCAGCTTGTCAACGCCAGCCTGCTCGATCGCATGCGCTGACCAACCAGCGATGCGCGCCAGTGCGAACGTCGCTGGAAAGAGATCGGGCACCAGACCAACACCCTGCAGCACGGCGGCGGCGTAGAACTCAACGTTGGTCTTCATCGCACGGCCCGGCTTCATCTCTTCAAATACCTTGAGAATCTGCTCTTCAGCGCCGATTGCGAGCTCGAGCCACGCGGGTCGCGTTGGCATCGCCTCGGCAACCTTCCGTAGCGCTGCGGCGCGCGGGTCGTACGCGCGATAGACGCGGTGGCCGAAGCCCATGATGAGCTCCTTGCGTGAGAGCTTGCCGCGCGCCCAATCCTCGGCGCGATCAATGGAGCCAATCTCACCGAGCTGGCCGATCACCTCAGCGGGAGCACCGCCGTGTAGCGGCCCCTTCATAGCGCCGACGGCGCCGCAGATTGCCGAAGCAATGTCTGATCGCGTCGCAATGATCACGCGCGCCGTGAAGGTGCTGGCGTTCAGACCGTGCTCCGCGCCCACCATCAAGTAGGCGTCAAGCGCGCGGGCGGTTGCCGGATCGGGCTCCTTATCGTGAAGCTGCTGCAAGAAAGCGGCCGCAATGCCCAGTCCAGGTTGCGGGTCAACCGGCTCGAGCCCTTGGCGCAGTCGTGCAAATGCGGCGAGTGCCGATGGTGCAAACGCTGCAATGCGCTTCGCCTCGTCGGCGGTTGGCGGCCAGCCGAGTCGCTCGCCCGCGCCCCAGACCGAGATGGCGGTGCGTAGTGCATCCATTGGATGGGCATGTGCGGGGAGCAGTCGAAGTGCTGCGAGAACGGCGGGCGGCACCTTCTCTGGAGCGAGCTCGGCGTTCGGGTGCCACTCGCCAGTGAGCAGGAGATCTAGGACGTTGGCGTAGTTCCCCTTAGTGACGACCTCTTCAATGGGGTAGCCGCGATAGAGGAGTCGACCCGCGGCGCCGTCGACGTAGCCGACCGCCGTCTCGGCGCCAACGACGCCAGCAAGGCCGGGGCTGAATGGCTTCTCGACGATCTTCTCGTCACTCATCGGCGTGGCCGTCGATCAACGTATTCGAGGGCGAGGCGCAAGATCACCGATCCAAGCAGCGCTACGAAAACTGATCCGGTGAATCCGCCTGGGTCGCCGTAACCGGCGCCCTTTGCGAGCGTGCCGCCCACGATGCCGCCGAGGATGCCGATCAAAATGTTCGGCAGGCAGCCACGCGCCGCCCGACCGCCGACAAGGAGCGAGGAGAGGCCGCCGGCCAGAAGGCCGACGAGCATCCAGCCGATCGGATCAAGGTCAAAGAAGCTCATCGGCGCGATCGTACGCCCGTAGGCAGAAACGCGCCGCCAGCGTCGCGCGGGTAGACTCGCGGCATGTCTGAAGGAGCCCTCTCCGCACGAATCAGCGATGCGCCTAGCGACCCGATCTTCGGGATCGTTGAGCTCCACCGTGCCGACGCACGTCCGCACAAGATCAACCTTGCCGCCGGCGTCTATATGGATGAGCAGGGGATCACCCCCATCCTGCCGAGCGTTCGTGAGGCGGAGAGCCGCATC
>JBAXLC010000088.1:0-3681 GCA_037135015.1 bacterium
CCTCAGCGTAGACACGCACGAGCGGCTCGGTACCGCTGAAGCGAACGAGCAGCCAGCTCCCGTCGGCGGTGAAGAACTTCACGCCGTCGTTGGTGGTTAGTGGTACGGCGCGCACCGCGTGGCTGCCGATGCTGCTCGGCGGATTGCCCACGAGTTCGGTAGCGAGGCGCTCCTTCACCGCTGGGTAGGCGGCGCGATCAATGTGCACATCAACGCGCAGGTAGTACGAGGCGCCGGCGATGGAGGCGACATGCTCCATGACTGAGCTCATCGTTGGGCGACCCAAGGCGCGCTCGCGAATGAGCAGGTCGAGCAGGAGCAGGTCGGCGAAGATGCCATCGCGCTCGGGGAGGTGCATCTTGAAGCCGTAGCCGCCCGACTCTTCGCCACCCATCGACGCGCCCGTCTCAATCATCTTCGGTCCGACGTATTTAAAGCCGACCGGCGTCTCGTGCACCGTCACCTTGTAGCGCTCGCCAAGTCGCTCGCCCATGGAGCTCTCGTTGACGGTCTTTACGATTGGGCTGAGATCTTTCTTATGTTCAAGCATGTAGTACGCCAGCAGGCCGAAGACCTGCAGCTGATGCAGGAAGGTGCCGCGCTCATCGACGGCGCCAGCACGGTCGGCGTCACCATCGAGGAGCATTCCCATGTCGTAGCCGCCGCCCGCCATGCGCGCGAGGACTGGGTCGATGTGCGGACGAATCGGCTCGGGATTCACACCACCAAACCAGGGGTTGCGCTCGCTGCGCATCTCGTCGACCACGATATTTCCGCCCGCAAGGAGTCGCCCGATCCAGCCGGCACCAGCGCCGTACACCGGATCAACCAGGATGCGCATCTTCTGTGCGGCGATCGCCTTCAAATCGAGATTGCGCTCAACGAACTTCTTGTAGCCGGGGTACGGGTCGTAGCGCTCGACCATCCCCGCCGCCTCGGCGTCGGCGAATGGGCGCCCCACGATCTCTGGACCGCGGGTACTCGCCACATGCGCCTCGATGCGCTTCAGTAGATCGGGGCCAGCAGCGGCGCCGGTCGGCGACTTCACCTTGAAGCCGTTATCCATCCAGGGGTTGTGACTGGCGGTAATCACCACGCCCATCGCCGCACCGCGCATCACCACCTCGTACGAGGCCATCTGCGTGGGCACATCGGTGCGCGAGTAGGCAACGGGGATGCCGTGGGCGAGCAGGATTTCGGCGGCGGCAATCGCAAACTCTTCGGAACCAAAACGACGGTCATAGGCAATCACGACGCTCTTGGCGGTGGCACCGTCTTCTTCTACAACGCGGGCCACACCCTCGGCGAGTCGGCGGACGTTCTCAAAGGTGAACTCGTCGCCAATCTTGGCGCGCCAACCGTCAGTGCCGAAGAGAATCTTGGTTGGTTCGCCGACGCCCATCGCTACTCCCTCTCAGATGCGGCGCGCAGTTCACTGCCGCTCATCTGCTCGAGGTTCATCGTCGCTGCGCCGTTCGGCTGCAGGGCGATCACCCCATGCTCGTTGCTGATCACAATGGTACGCCCCCCTGGGGCCTCCATGCGGATCTCTTCCGTTGCTGTGCGTGGCAGGAGATGCGCGCGCAGCTCACCCCATGAGCCGATGTCGCTCCAGCCGCAATCGAGCGGCAGGGTGCGCACCAGGCCAGCCGCGGCGGCGGGCTCCATCACGAACGTGTCAATCGGTCCAGCTGGCACCGTGCTGTATTCGTTAATGCCGTTGATCAGCGTTGGTGCAAAGCGCTGTAGCGCGGCGCGAGCACTGTCGCGGCGCCAGGCGAAGGTTCCGGCGTTCCACCGCGCGCCCGCGGCGATCAGCCGCTCCGCCTCGTCGCGTTGCGGCTTCTCGGTAAAGCGCGAGACGCGCTCACCGTCGGCGACGATGTAGCCGAATCCAGTCTCCGGCCGTGTCGGCACCACGCCGAGCGTGTAGAGGGCGTTGGCCTCGTGTCCGGCGTGGTCTGCTGCGGCGGCGAGGGCGGTGCGCCAGGCGCCGTCATCGCGCACCGCATGGTCGGCGGGGATCACCAGCATCACCGCATCATCGGGGCGATCGATGGTTGCCACCGCGAGGGCGACCGCCGCCCCCGTGTTGCGGCTGACCGACTCGGCAAGGATGTGGTCGGCCGGGATCTGCGGCGCGCACTCGCGCACGAGCTGCACCTGGCTCGCCGCCACCACGATGTAGGTGTCGTCGATGGCGATGAGCGGAGCGAGTCGCTCCAGGGTTACGGCAAGCGGACTGCGCCCATGCAGGAGCGGCAGGAACGGCTTCGGCCGATTGGGGCTACTTAGGGGCCAGAGGCGGGTTCCGCCGCCACCGGCGAGAACGACCGCGTAGGGTCGACTACTCATCTGCGGCATCGTAGCGTGCGGGCTATTGGGCGGATGAGGCTGGGCCCGATTTGTGCTCAGCGCCCGAGGAGGCGCCGGAGGATGCGCGGCACCGAAATGCCGCTGCGACGGATCACCAGCCGCTCCTCGAATTCGGCCTTCACGCTGTAGCCGAGCGAGGTGTAGACGGCAATAGCGGCGGCGTTCTCACGCTGCACATTCAGCACCACCTCATCACAAAATCCGAGTAGGGCATCAGTCACCGCCGAGGTGTTCGCATGGGCGTAGCCGTTACCGCGCGCGCTACTCGCAGTAAGCACGTTGCCGACGACCGCAATGCGCTCACGTCGACCGACCACATGGGTACCTGCCGCCGCAACCAACTTGCCGTTGCGGTGAATGCCGCGATAGACCCCCTCGGCGACGGCGAGTGGTGGGAGCCACGCCGCAAAGCCCAACTGGTAGAGGTGATTCAGCGCTTGCGCATCAGAGGGGATGAGCGGAACGACGAGTGCCGCAGCGGGTCCGGTGTACGGCACGAACTCGGCGCGCGTCAGACCCATGCGTAGCATCGGGTTGATCTTCTCGGTCTCGTAGGTCAGATCAAGTACGGGGTTTCCCCCGATCGGCGTTGGGACCCAGGCGGCGCGTGGACGAATCCCGTGCTGCAAGATCACGGCGATCCCCTCTGGCTCGCCGTACAGGTGGAGCGGCTGCGGCGCCCACCCGGAGTACTCCATGCCGAGCGCGATCGGCGTTGTACCGCGTCGCGCAACGAAGCAGCGGGTGCGCGGAAACTCACCATCGTCAAGATCGGCCAGTGCATGTGCGGTGATCCAGCGGTCGCCGGTGATGAGCGATCGCACCAGCTCACGATCACGCGTTGCCGAAACCTCGATCGGCGTGGCACTCATCAGTCGATCAGCGTGATGCCGTCGAGTGCCAAGAGCTCAACTCGTGGTGCCGCAACCTGAACGCCACTCGTCACGCCACGCGCGGCGAATGGCGCACCGCGTTGTGCCGCAGCGCGGTTCACCGCGTCTACGCGCTTGGTCAGTTCGGCACCACTCAAATCAGTCGCCGCCGAGCCGGCAACGAGATAGACGGGCACACCCGAGAAGAGCGCCGCGGCGGCGAGGCCGACGCCACCCGCTGGAACCACGGCGTAGCCGGCACGGCTCACCGCATCACTGCCAAGGACGAGTGCGCCGATGGGGCCACCTGCGTTCGCAATCTCACTGGCCAGCTGGCCGTCTTCAAGGAGTGTCGGCGTGAGGCCGGCGCGTACGGCATCGGCGGCATCAATCGCACCGAGTCGTGCTGCGCCGAGCACATCAACCGTCGGGC
>JBAXLC010000089.1:0-3647 GCA_037135015.1 bacterium
GGGGATCCCCGCCGACTCGATCGCCATGGCCACGGCCACCCCGAGGTAGCCGACCGTCCCATAGAGGGAGGTCAGGAAGGGGATCACGATCGCGTCAAGCCAGTGGAGCATGCCCTGATCGTGCCAGAGATCAGCACCTTCTGCCCCCCACCCCCGCTATGATTCACCCATGGACATGTTCACGCTCCCATTCGCCCATCCGGTCGAGTTCTTCATCGCGCTCGCCATCGGTGGCGGCTTCACGTTCATCTTTCAGAAGGCGGCGATGAGTGCGGAGCAGCGTGAGACCGCTTGGGTCCGCCGCTTCGTTACCGGCCCGAACGGCAAGATGCTCTGGGGTGGTGCCTGGCTCGTGTGGGCGGTCGGCTTTGGCTTACTTCTCGGCACCTTCACCGATAAGACTGCAGCATCACCGTACGGCTCGGTCGGCCTCGTCGCCCTCTTCTCGGGCTTCTTCCTGATGATGGGCTTCATCTGGGCAACGATCGGCGAATAGTCACCATGTCGCGCCGCCTGTCCGCCGCCATGATGGCGGCTCTTTTTATCTGCGGCGTCGTTGCAGCGCCAGCACCTGCACTCGCTTCTACCCAGAACGCGCCAGCACTCGCCGCAGCTGAACCGTTCGACTCGCTCACCGTTCGCTTCACCTACAACACCGCTGTTGGCACCGCGGTGAGCGACGACGGAAAAACGCGCCAGATTGACCTGCGCCCCGGCCAAGATGCGGAGACGACACTCGCCTCATGGGAGCGGGCCCCCGGCGTCATCGGAGTGATCCCCGACATTCGAGCACTCCCGCTGGTAGATCCGGTCGACCCGTACTACCCATCGCAGTGGGACATGCACGTACCCGTTGTTGGGAAAGATGGCGCCGCAAATGTTTCTCCAACATGGAGTTACACAACTGGCGCAGGAGTTGTCGTCGCTGTGGTTGATACCGGACGAACCGACCATCCCGATTTGGTAGCAAACATGCCCGACGGTTGGGGCGTGGACATGATCTCAAACAGCGCCACTGCAGGCGATGGGAACGGCCGCGATTCCAACCCCACCGATGAGGGTGACTGGGCGGTCTATCCGTCGAGCTGGCACGGCACGCATGTCGCTGGAACAATTGGTGCGGAGCAGAACAGCATCGGCGTCAGCGGTATTGCGCCGAACGTTTCGATTGAACATGTGCGAGTGCTCGGCCACGGCGGCGGCTCATTTCTTGATGTAATCGACGGCATTCGGTGGGCGGCAGGGCTCACCACCAGTTGGGATGGCCAACTGTGGAGCACGTTCGGCCTGCCAAACAATGCGCACCCGGCCGACATCATCAATATGTCACTCGGCGCCGAAGGTGCGTGCTCGGGGCCGATGCAAGTTGCAATTTCGCAGGCGCGTGCCGCCGGAGCAGTGGTTGTCGTTGCGGCAGGCAATTCGTTCCGTGATGCAGCAAGCTTCACCCCAGCAAACTGCAACGATACGGTGACGGTTGGGTCAGTGGGTCGCGCTGGCGGCCTTGCGAACTATTCCAACTTTGGCAGCACTGTTGACATCGCCGCACCAGGCGGTGATTTTGCACGCGATTCTGGAATTCTCAGCACGATCGCCACCGGCACAACGATACGTACCGGGTACAGCTACACGAACTACCAGGGGACGAGCATGGCTGCGCCGCATGTGGCCGGCGTTGCCGCACTCGTTGCAAGTCTGCACCCAACGTGGGGCCCAGCCGAGATTGAGGCGGCGCTGTACAAGGGGGTACGGCCATTTCCTGCAGACTCAGTGCGACCCTGCGTCACCACCAGCGAAACGCCAACCGGCGCACAGCATCGCTGCGGCGTTGGACTCCTTGATGCCGTGCGGGCACTCGACATGGCGCAGCCAACCATCACCATTACCGCGCCAGCGCACCTTACGGTGGGTGAGATAGCAACGGTCTCGGCCACGAGCGATCTTGCAGGAGTCGTTACGCTCGAGATCGCAAGCGCCAGTGCCGCGATCTGCACACTGAGCGGCACGACGCTGAGCACGCAATCCACGGGGACCTGCACCCTCAGTGCCGCAACCCCCGCAACAGCTGACCGCTTCTCGGCGAGCGCGACTCTCAATGTCACCGTTACGGGGGCACTGCAGACGATCAGCTTCGGCGCTGGTCCAACGTTCATCGGAGGTGATGTTCCGTTCGGCACCACCCCACTCACCTTCACCGCCACCGCCAGCTCTGGTCTACCTGTGAGCTACGAGATCAGTACGCCAACCACCTGTGAGGCCGTCGCAGATGTTGGGCTCTCGTCTGGATTAGACCTGCGCCTGCTGAACGTGGGCACCTGCACCGTGCTTGCGACACAGGCGGGGAACGCCGTGTACGAGCGCGCCACGTCGGTGGAGCGAAGCTTCACCATCGTGCAGGGGAGCCAAACCATTCCACTCGGCACGCTCAGCGACCGCACCTTTGACCCAACTAGTGCGCAGGTTCTGCCGGCCTTCAGTAGTGCCGGACTCCCGCTCAACTACGCAGGCCTGACCAGTAGCGTGTGCGAACCACGATTTAGTGGCAGCACCTTCACGCTGAACCTCTTCACCCCGGGTACCTGCACGATTCGAGCCGAGCAGACTGGCTCGACCACCTACCTCCCAGCGGATGCGGTCACCCGCAGCTTTGAGGTGTTCAAGCTGGCACAGATCCCACTCATCTTTGATGCCGGACCCGAGTACCAACTGGTGAATAGCAGGGGCAGATATGGCGACGGTGGTGGCAGCACCGCAGCTCCATTCATTGCGATGTCACAATCGCCAACCATTTGTCGGGTGATCGGTCGCGAGATTCAGTACCGGAAGGTCGGTACCTGCGTGCTCCAAGGCTCAAAGGGTGGCGATGCGCTGCACTACCCCGTATTCAAAACGATTCGCATCATCGTGTACGCCCCGGCGCGGCTCAACGTGGCAGCCAGCATTAAGCAAATCGGCCGCGTGGCGTACGGCACCGGTGGAACATGGATCGGCTCACCATCGCCGAGCGTGAAGTACCAGTGGTACACCTGCACCGTTCGTAACGTGCGATGGTGCTCGCCCATCCCTGGCGAAACCTCGTCATCACTCATGGTGACGAGCGACAACGTGGGTCGATTCGCGTTCCTCCGCGTCTTTATGTACCAGGCGGGGTTTGAGCGTTCGCGCACTGACTCGAACGTGATCAAACTCTCGGCGAAGTAGATGGCGCGCGCCGTAGCGATCACCAAGAACAACGCGCGCGACCTTCGCCTTGTTACCGCGGGTCAGGGCGTCTCGCTGATCGGTGATTCCATCACGCAGCTCGCCCTGCCGATCATGGCGGTCGATCTGCTCGGCGCCGACTCACTCGGCACCGGCCTCCTCGGCGCTGCATCCACGCTCGCGTATCTGTTTATTGGGTTGCAGGCTGGGGTGTGGGTCGATCGCTCATCGCGCCGTGCCTATCTGCTCGCGGCTGACCTCGTGCGCGTGCTGCTGCTACTTGCGATCCCACTCGCATACGTGCTCGGTGTTCTCACGCTGCCGCTCCTCATCGCGATGCAGGTTGGCCTCGGCGCTGCAACGGTCTTCTTCAACGTGGCGTGGCCGGCGTACATTCCGCGACTCGCCAGTGGCGCAACGCTGCTCAAACTGAATGCGCGCATGGC
>JBAXLC010000090.1:0-3607 GCA_037135015.1 bacterium
CCAGGCGTTGGCGGCCCGGCTCTGGGTCCGTCACGCGGCTCAATCCAGCCATCGACCTGCGCTGTTGCCGTGGCGATTAGTGTCAGGGCCTGGCGCCGCAGGAGCGGCGTTCCGGTAATCGTCACCACATCGCCGCGCGCCAGGTCGGTATCTCCACTCTGGGCGAGGACAAACATTCCGAGCCCGGTCACCTCATCCTCCACGCAATAGAGCCGCTCCTCGGCTAGTTCGCCAGGTGCCGCCGAGACTGTGCCGCGCATCGTGACCGTGCCACCCAGTGGTGCGGCGCGCACCTCTGCTGGAGTTAGGACGTGCGGTGTTGGCGTTGGTGTCGGTGTCGCGGTTGGTGTAGGCGTTGGCGTGGCTGTCGGTGTCGGTGATGGAGACGCCGAAGATCGCGGCGTCGGTGTTGGTGTGGCGGTCGGTGTCGCGGTTGGAGTCGGTGTCGGTGTCGGTGCGATGGAGGGTGAAGGAGTGGCGGGCGGGCTCACGGGGGGTGCCACTGTTGGTGAGGGGGTCCCTGGCACCACCGCTGTCAGGTTTGGTGGTGCCAGCGGTGCCAGTGAGAAGTCAGCACTGTTGTTCTGCGTATTTATCAACGCCAAGTCCGCGCCGCGTCGTCGCTCGATCATCGTCGTTGACGACATGGCAGGCGTTGGCGTGCCGAAGCCGCCGGCGCTCGACGTCGCACTCCCCCAAGAGACGGCGTCGGCAACCAGCGTAGGGGTGGCACGCACGCGCAGGCGTACAGCGCCACCGGTTGCGGCAATCCCCTCACTCCATGTCGCGAATGCGCCGCCGGAGAAAGAGCCGAGGCTATTCGCGGCCAGCAGCCGTGCGCCCCCAGCGAGTGGCGCAGCTCCTTCCAAGCTGACCAGACGTCGCGTGGTCGCACCGCTCGACGTGGTGTAAACCACCTCGTAGTCGGCAACGTTCGCGCCCCCTGCTCCGACCGCTTCAATCACCACGTACTCGTCAGAGGCGGAGCTACCGCCCGTGGCAATGCTGCTGATCAAGAGCGCATCACTGCTGGCGGCGCGTGTCAGTGATGGCGGAAGAAGGGTAAGTGCCAAGATTGCGATCCCAAGTGCTCCAGCGCGAGGATGGGCTGCTCTTGCCATATGGACCTCCATCGCGGGTCTGGGCAGGGGCGAGGGGCGCAGCCTCGCACGCGCTGCGTACCGCGCGCGTCTAAGATGCGGGAATGAGTAATCAAGACCACGCCAACGACCGCGCAGAGGCCCGTCGCCGGAACCGCCTGGCCGCCAAGGAGCGCGCCGAGCAAGAGGCGCTCGGCATCACGCCAGAGGCTCCAGCTGCTGCGACAACAAGCGCCGCAACGCCGCCAGCCACGGGTAGCCTCGGGTTCCGCGCAGCGCTCCGCTCATCAGCGGGTCGCGCACCAATTCGTGAAGACCTCGGCTTTCTCCCAACGCTGGTGCGCACGCGCGCCTTCTTGCTCCCGCTCCTCGTCGTAGTCGTCACAACGATCATCGCTCTACAGCCAGGGATGCTTGCATCCAATATTGCGCAGCTCGGTGTGCAATCGATCCTGCTCCCTCCAGCGTTTGTCATCGCCTTCCTGGGCGGCATGCTGACGCGCCGTGGCGCGTGGATGATCGGCGGAATCTTCGGCATCATCACCTATGCGGCGTCAGCGGTCGTCGGCACCTACGGCGATATGACGGCGTTCCCCGCTGGGAACCCTGTGAAGGGTTTGCTTGATGGCATCACTGGCAACATTGGTAACCCTGGAGCAATGATCAGCGACATCTATGGCGTCGCAGCGGCCGGCATCTTGGCCGGTGCATTCGCCGGTTGGTATGGACGCTTCTTGCGCGCCATGAGTCCGAATCAGCCAACGGAGCGCGATCGTCGCCGCATCGACGCGGAGCGACGTAAGGGGAAGCGCTAAGCCTTCGCTCCCGCAACCTGCGCGGCGATCAGCGCAAAGGTCAGCGCAAAGAGCCCAATCAGCAACAGGATCGGTAGCACGATTTCGCGACGCTTCAACTTCGGTGCCATGACTCCTCCTTCATTGCGCTACGGCTTGGGGCAACCCTCACCAAGATAAACGACGAGCGACGTACGCGCGCCGAGTGGCTCAACCAGAATGGTCAGAACGCACGCCCCTTGATCACGTGCGGCGTCAATGCGTCGCGCGGTTGCAGTGCCGGTCGGCTCTTGTACCTCCCACGCGAGTCGGCGCAGCTCGTCAATTGCCGCAGTAGTTGCTTCGCTGACCCCCATCGCACTCCAGATTGCTCCGCTCGCCTGCACGTCGAGGCGCTGAAGTGCGTGTCCGCTCGCAAGCAGCGGGAAGTCTGCGGGGAGCGCCCCCCAAACGCGTCCGTATTCAGTGGAGATGACGGTGGTAGCTCCTTGGCTTGGGGTGGGCGTTGCCTCCGTCGAACCGAAGCAGCCGGCAAGGAGCAGCGGGAGGGCAACGACGAGGGCTGCGTGGTATCGGAGGGGTGGAGTTAGGCGAGGGCCGAGATGGGGCAACACCTCGTGAGGATACTGCCCTCGCCTACGCCTCATAATAGAACAGGCGTTCTACTTGCGCAAGGGGGTTAGGCCGGGAGGGTGGCGAGCACCAGCCCCACGGCCAGGGCGCCCAAGCCAACCACCTGGGGGAGGCGCAGCCGCTCGCGATAGCCGAAGAGGCCGCCGAGCACAACGATGATCGGGCCGAGCGAGCTGAGCAGTGAGACCGCCCAGGTTGGCCCCTGCTCCAGGGCCGCGGCAAACACGAAGAAGGCGACGGTGTCGCCAAGCCCAACGAGTGTGGCGAGTGCAAATCCGAGCCGATCGAGGCGCTGCCCCTCGCCGAGTAGGTCGTGACGCCCCCACTTCGGCAGGCGTGCGCGGTTCCTGTAGAGGACGAAGAAGATCAGCCAGACCGTGACCAGGTTGCCGATGCGGGAGAGGGCGATGGCGGTGCTCCAGCCGTACGCCTTAATTGGAATCGTGAGCAGCACGGTGATGATCGCGAAGAAGATGAGGCCGACCAGTGCGAATGCAACGCCTGGGCTCGCGAGGGAGGCGCGGCGATCGCGTCCGGTGCCGGTGGTCTGCAGGCCGAGGAGGCTGATACCGATCCCGACGGCGATGACGCCGCCAACGTGGGCGGGGGTGAGGCGCTCGTTCAGGAAGATCACCGCAAGGAAGGCGGCGAGTGCACCGTACGCCGACACCGTCGGCGAGACCACGCTGAGCGGCCCGAGGCGGAAGGCGGTGAAGACGCCGATGTATGCAATGCCTGCGGCGACCCCCAGGACCAGCGTGCCGCCAACGATTGCCGTGTCGTAGTTAGTCGTCAGCGCGCCGCGCGCAATCGCCACCGCGCCAGCCAGAATGACCGAAGTAGAGACGGCAATCACCACCACACGAAGTGAGCCGATGCGGCGACCAACAAAGCTGGTGACGAGATCGGTGCAGCCCCACATGGCGGCGGAGAGCAGGGCGAGAAGAAGTGGGTTCACCCTTAGATGCTAGCCGTCGCCGTGGTATTCTGCCGCTCCGCTGGGGCTGTAGCTCAATTGGTAGAGCGCGACATTCGCATTGTCGAGGTAAGGGGTTCGAATCCCCTCAGCTCCACCAGCCC
>JBAXLC010000091.1:0-3502 GCA_037135015.1 bacterium
GAGCGTTAGGTTGCGGACCTAAAGGTCGTGGGTTCGAGTCCCGCCGGGCGCACCATTCCCCCTCCCTCCTTATAGTGAAGCCATGAGTCGCGTTGCCGTTCTTGGCCTTGGCACCATGGGCGCCCCTATTGCTGGGCACCTCGCCGCCGCTGGGCACAGCGTGCAGGCATGGAACCGCGGCACGCACCGCACCGCACCAACGGGCACCACGCAACACACCTCACTGACCGATGCCCTCACCGGCGCCGACGCGGTGGTGCTCTCCGTCTCCGACACGCCCGATGTTGAGGCGCTGCTGCTCGGCGCACCCGGCCAGCCTGGTGCCATCGATCTACTGAAGTCGGGCGCAATCATCATCGACACCAGCACCATCGCCCCACGCGCCACGCGCGAGATGGGGGAGCTGCTCGCCAAGAAGGGGATCCTCATGGTCGACGCCCCCGTGAGCGGTGGCAGCGAAGGGGCACAGAAGGGGACCCTCACCGTCTTCCTCGGCGGCACCCCCGAAGCGGTCGGCGCCGCGCTCCCTTATATAGAGACGTTTGCCAAAACGATTACGCACCTTGGCCCACTCGGCTCGGGGCAGGTTGGCAAGGCGGTCAATCAGATCGTGATCTCTGGAACGTATCTCTCCCTCGCCGAGGGGATCCTCGTGGGGCAGAAGGCCGGGCTCGACCCGCAGACGCTCGTTACCGCACTGAGCGGTGGCTCGGCGCGCTCGTGGGCGCTCGAGAATCGCTGGGAGCGCATGGCGAACGACACCTATCCGCTCGGCTTCAAGGTGGCGTTGCACCGCAAAGACCTCGGCATCGCCATCGGCCTTGCCGACGAGCTGAACGTGCCCGTACCAACGGCCATGTTGGTGGCGCACCTCGAAGATGAGCTGATCACGACGGGGCATGCCGATGAAGACATCTCGGCGCTCGCCCGGCGCCTGCGCGACATCGCCAACGAGATCGACCCGGCGTGAGCGCCGAGCGCGACGCCATCCTCACCGCGCAATACGTAGCACTGACCACCTATCGCCGCGATGGCACCCCCGTCACCACCCCAGTGTGGGCTGCCGCAGAAGGCAGTAGCCTCTATCTCTTCAGCAACGCCGCGGCCGGCAAGGTGAAGCGCCTGCGCAACAGCAGTCGCGCAGCGATCGCCCCCTGCACCGCAATCGGCAAGGTCACGGGCGCCCAGCTCCCAGCCGAAGCGTTCAACCTCGCCAGCGACCAGATGCCAAAGGTATGGAAACTCCTGACGAAGAAGTACGGCATGGCTGCACGCCTCTTTGTGGCCTACGACCGTGCTCGTGCACTCCTGCGCATGCAGCCCAGTGCTGGCATTGAGGTTCGGCTTACACGTGGGGCGCGCAGCCGATAGGCGCTACCACTCAGATTCAGGCACGAACTGCTGGTCGGGAGGCGGCCAATAGGGGGGGGCGACAGCCTCATGCGAACTCGGGCACAATACTGTCCAAGCAGGTCGGGCGCGATGGCGCTTGGATGCTAGGTAGTCTCGAAAGGAGATTTTGATGCTTGCCCGCCTAGGGAGCGCGCTACTCGCGCTTTCACTCGTCTTCGTATTCAGCGCCGGTACGGTCACTTCGACCAAGGCCACGGGAGCCACCGGCCCGATTCAGCTCGGTGGTGATGACGCCAACGACCACGGTGATTCCGAATGGCTCGATCATGACTCCGACGTCGCGACCCCAGACGTGGTGACTGCCGTTGACGGCTGGAAGTACATCGAAGTTTCTCTGAAGCAGATGCTTGCAACGGAGCAGCGCGCAGGTGCGACCAACTCCATCGCAGTCATCGGTACAGACGGCTCCTCCGCATATGTCACCGGCTTCGGTTGGACAGAGAACGACGGCGGAGCAAGCTGCACCACCGCGGCCGCTGAGGACACGTACTGCATGATGGAGGTCATTAAGGCCGAACTAGATCGCCTGAATGGCGCCACTGCAGCTCCAACCGTTACCTACTACGAGACTGCGGCCGAAGTGACCGCGTTCTTCAACGCACTCACGGCTGGTACGACCAACGTTGCTGTGGTGTACATCCCAGGTGACGGTGGCACTAACGACCTAGGAGAAGGACCCATAGACGACAACACTGTGAATGACGACCCGCTCGTGACGACGCCGATGGAGCAGGCGCTGATTGACAGTGCTAGCGACATCGCGACGTTCAATGTCCAGGGGGGTGGGCTGCTCTCAAGTGGATCTGACAACTATCTCTCGTGGCTCTCCGCGCTCGTTCCGACGATCGGCATTTCCGATGATCCGACGTCAAGCACGATTGGAATGACGGTAGACGGCGCGGCGCTGTGGGTCGGTCTGTATGACGAGGACATCTATGCGCCATGGCACAACCACTTCACAGGCAGCCTTGGTGCACTGAAAGTTCTGGGTCTCGGCTTTGATACCTGGACTGATACGAACACCAATAAGATGATTGATGCTGGAGAGGCAGATCCATTGATGTGGGATGGCCCTGACGCCACGAATGGCACCGCAGACGATGCGCAGACCATCACCACCATTGGCGGAGCTGCCGGCGAGGCTGCAATTGGCGAGGAACTTCCGCCAACGAACACAAGTGGCGACGCATCAGCTTCATGGGCGCTCTTGGTAGCCGCCCTTGCCGCTGTTGCAGGCATCGCACTGCGCGTGGTGGAGCGAAAGCGCCTCCAGGCGTAGTCACACGCACGAGTTCTGTTGAAGGCCCCCGCACAGTGTGCGGGGGCCTTCTTCGTTCCCCAGGGGTAATGGGCTATTCTCCGCCGTGGAAAGGTGGCCGAGTGGTTGAAGGCACCGCTCTCGAAAAGCGGCAGGTTAATAGCCTCGTGGGTTCGAATCCCACCCTTTCCGCCACCGATTGATCGGCGCAGTGCGTACGGTCATCACGGAGAGGTCGCCTAGTGGTCTATGGCGCCGCATTGGAAATGCGGTTTGGGAGTAATCCCATCGAGGGTTCGAATCCCTCTCTCTCCGCCACGCCTTCCCGCACCGCCTCCGGGCATCCCCATAATGGAGAACCTCACGTCCACTCTGTGAGATTTCTCACACCATTCTTTGAATTCCGAAAGGTTCGCGTACTGCTGGTCTCTTAGGCTTTCAGTGCGCCGTCAGGCGGGGCCAGAGCCCCCGTCGCGGCACTAGGCCGCAGAACGCGGAGATTGGACGTGACGCGAAATGAGCTCATCGAATGCCCGTAGCGCAGCGAGAAACGTGTTCAGCAAAGTTCCGGAGGTCACCCTCTACTTCTGGGTGATTAAGGTGCTCTGCACAACTGTCGGTGAAACGTTTGCGGATCTCCTGAACACCAACTTTGATCTCGGCCTGACGAACCTCACGCTGATCATGGGCTCGCTCTTGATCGTTGCCCTCTTCTTTCAGTTTCGCGCAAAGCGATACGTGCCGAGCCTCTATTGGGTTGCGGTGGTGCTGATCAGCATCGTCGGAACACTCATCACCGACAACCTCACCGACAACCTTGGTGTGGAACTT
>JBAXLC010000092.1:0-3304 GCA_037135015.1 bacterium
TTCCGGCGTAGCTCAGTGGTAGAGCGGGCGGCTGTTAACCGCCATGTCGTAGGTTCGAATCCTACCGCCGGAGCCAGCACCTAACGGGAGAGTGGAGGGCGCGAATGGTTGCAACCGGACTCAGCGAGAGCCCTCAGGCCTACCGCGCGAAGTTGCTCGAGCAGAGTGACAGCCAGATCGATGCCTGGGCCACCGGCTCACTGCGCGACATGGCGAAGCGCAAGGGGATCGTCGCTACCATCCACGAGTTCTCCCACTCCGCGCACCTTGACGAGGATGGCCTTGCTGGCGCGTACACGCTCGGTGGCGGCCCGGCCGCAACGATGGGGCGTGATGCTGAGGGGCGGCTTCTGCTCCCTGCGGTCAGCCTCTGGTGCCTCGTCCCCGGCCTGCGCACGGTAGATCCGAAGGGGAGTCGTGAGCGCCTCGTCGCCTTCCTCGTAGCGACCTTCGAAGAGGTCGTCTACATCTAACTGCGGTCGGCTACTCCGACTTCTGGCGCAAGATCGCGGCGAGGTTATCGAGCTTATTGCGCGCGATCAGCAGCCACTTCGCCATGTTGGCGCGATCAGTTTCACTGAGCGGTGTCCCCAGCTCTGGCTGGTCAATCTCATGCAGGACCAACGCAAGTGCGTCGATTGACCTTGCGAGGCTGTCGCGGGCGTTGGTCAAGGCGGCGTCTGAGGCCGAGGCGATGGCCGCCGCCTCTGCCGAGATCGGCGCCGACGCACTCGTTGCAACTGGCTTCGATGCCGCAATGATCGGCCGCTCGCTCGGAGAGGCATAGGGGAAGATTGACGGCGCAACGACCTCTGGTGCGGCGGTCGGCTCTGGGCGCTCGTCGCGCACAATACTCTTTAGGCGCGCCAACGAGAGTTCGCCGCGCATCACTTGCGCCGCCAGTTCACTTCGTCGTGCCCGATCGGTGATCTTCATCAACTCGTAGGCGTGGCTGATCGTGTCGGATCGCTCCGCGACGAGCGCGCGGATGTCGGCTGGCGCATGCATCAGGCGCAGCCGATTCTCCACGTAGCCCTTGTCCTTGCCGATGCGCTCGGCCAGCTTGCGGATGCTGTAGCCGAGTTCGCTCGTCATGCGTGCGAAGATCGCCGCCTCATCAAGAGGGGAGAGGTCCTCACGCTGGAGGTTCTCGATGATCGCAACCTCAAGGGCGATCTCATCGCTCATCGCCTCAACGATCGCAGGGATCATCGGCAGTCCGAGCGAGAGCACGGCGCGCCAGCGTCGTTCGCCGGCGACGATCTCGTAGGAGCCCGGCTCGGTTGGTCGCACGATGATCGGCTGCAGCACCCCGTGTTCGCGAATGCTGGCGGTGAGCTCATCGATCGCCAGCGGTGGGAGTGCGAGGCGGGGCTGCTTTGCGTTGATCGTGACGCGGTCGACGGCGATCTGACGTACCGAGCGGTCGCCGTGGGCGCCCTCGGGTGGGAGGAGCGAGAGAATGGCGTCGTCGGGCTCCTGGCCGCTGAGCCCCGAATCGCCAGTTGGCTGCTTTCCCTTCGGCATGCTGCCTCCTCGCTGCGCTCCGTGTGCCTCACGGCCCACCTTTTCGCCGCATCGTACCGCGCAGGGGGTGTGGGAGAATCGTGCGGAGCGAAGTGCCCGTAACGGGGCAGGAGGGAGGTGAGCGTGGGTAAAGAGCAGGGTCGCGACGCCGCGCGCGACACCACCACCTCAGGCGCACCCCTTGAAACGACCTACGGCCCGAACCCATCCCGCGACGCCGCCGCAGAGATCGGCGCACCAGGCGCCTTCCCGTACACGCGCGGCGTGCAAGAGACGATGTACCGCGGCCGCCTCTGGACGATGCGCCAGTACGCCGGCTTCTCGACGGCGCGCGAATCCAACGAGCGCTACCGCTACCTGCTGGAGCAGGGGCAAACGGGACTCTCGGTCGCCTTCGACCTGCCAACGCAGATGGGGTACGACTCCGATGCGCCAGAGGCGGAGGGCGAGGTCGGTCGCGTCGGTGTTGCCATCGACTCCATCGCCGACATGGAGACGCTCTTCCAGGGAATCCCGCTCGACAAGGTCTCGACCTCGATGACGATCAACTCCACCGCGCCAATCCTGCTCGCGCTCTACGTGGCGGTTGCCGAACGACAGGGGGTGTCGCGAACCGAGCTATCGGGTACAACACAGAACGATCTCCTCAAGGAGTACATCGCCCGCGGAACCTACATCTTCCCGCCTGAGCCATCGCTGCGCCTGATTACCGATGTCTTCGAGTGGTGCGCCACCGAGCTGCTAAAGTGGAACACGATCAGCATCTCGGGCTATCACATGCGCGAGGCGGGAGCGACCGCCGCGCAAGAACTTGCCTTCACCTTTGCCGACGCCATCGCCTACGTTGATGCGGCGATCGCGCGCGGCCTCGAGGTCGACGCGATTGCGCCGCGCCTCTCCTTCTTCTTCGCCGCCTGGACCGACATCCTCGAAGAGGTGGCGAAGTTCCGTGCGGCGCGCCGAATCTGGGCGCGTATCATGCGCGATCGTTACGGCGCGAAGAGCGAGAAATCGCTCCTCTGCCGCTTCCATGTACAGACCGCTGGCTCAACCCTCACGGCGCAATCAATCGACAACAATGTCGTGCGCGCCGCATATCAGGCGCTAGCGGCCGTGCTTGGCGGCGCACAGAGTCTGCATGTCAACAGTAAAGACGAGGCGCTCGCACTTCCAACGGAGGCGTCGGCACGTCTCGCGCTGCGGACGCAGCAGGTACTCGCCCATGAGGCCGGCGTCGCAGGCACGGTGGATCCGCTCGGTGGGAGCTACGCCGTGGAGGCGCTCACCGATCAGGTAGAGCGCGACGCCCTCGCCCTCATCGCCGAGGTTGACCGGCTTGGCGGCATGGTCGCCGCCGTTGCTGCGGGCTTTCCGCAGCGCGCGATTCAAGACTCTGCGTACGCCTACCAGCGCGAGCTGGTGCAGCGCTCCATCGAGAACCGGCTGGCCTTCCTGAAATACGCCAACGTCCACGTCATTTCTGCGAAGAAGCGGCAGGGGCTGGGGCCGGTCTGGCTGTCGATCGCCCAGGCCCACAAGTCCGCCACCTGCAAGATGTCCACCCCGGTCCTGACGCGGGTGCTGCTGGAAGCGGTGCAGTTCCAGAGCCCGCAGCGCGGCGGCATGTTCCGCCCCAAGCTGCGTTATGCGCACCAGGGCGGCATGAACCCGCCAGTGATCGTGATCCACGGCAATTCGCTGGAACACGTCACAGATTCCTATAAACGCTACCTGGAAGGGCGTTTTCGCAAGGCTTTCTCCCTTGAAGGCACGCCGC
>JBAXLC010000093.1:0-3274 GCA_037135015.1 bacterium
AAAGCGGTTACCGCCAACGCGGTGCGACTTGCTCACCACAATTTCGGAAAGTGAGATGACAGCGATCTCGGCGGTGCCGCCACCAATGTTGACGATCATGTTCCCCGACGGGCCGCTGATCGGCAGCTCTGCGCCAATCGCCGCTGCCATCGGCTCTTCAATGAGGAATGCCTTTCCCGCGCCGGCCTGACGTGCAGCGTCGAGCACGTAACGCTTCTCTACCGATGTTGAGCCGGCTGGAACGCTCACGAGGACGTCTGGTCGGCCGAACGAGAACCGTCCCGCGGTTCCCTTCTTGATGAAGTAGCGGAGCATCGCCTCGGTAACGACGTAGTCGGCAATCACACCATCGCGCAACGGTCGAATCGCGGTGATGGAGCCAGGGGTGCGCCCGAGCATCTCCTTGGCCTCATTGCCAACAGCCACAATCTGATCGCGGTCGTTGATGGCAACAACGCTCGGCTCACGAACGGTGATGCCGCTCCCCTGCACGAAGACGAGAATGTTTGCGGTTCCTAGATCGATGCCAATCTTCATCCCGCCACTCCCTCTTCACTAACGTGGGTGAGCTCCGCGCCGAGGCCTCGGAACTTCTCCTCAATGTTCGCATAGCCGCGGCGCACGTGGTGCGCGCCATGAATGCGGCTCGCCCCTGGTGCTGCCAGTGCGGCGAGCATGAGTGTGGCACCTGCGCGTAGATCTGGGATCTCTGCCTCAGCGGCGCTGAATGTGGTTGGCCCCGTGACACGTGCGGTGCGCGGATCAACGATCTCTACCTGCGCGCCAAAGCCGCGAAGTCCAACGAGCCATTCGAGTCGGTCCTCAAAGATGGTCTCTTCGATAGTGCTGGTGCCCGCGGCGCGCGTCAGCATCAACCCCGCAGATGGCTGCAGGTCGGTGGCCAGGCCAGGGAACGGTTGCGTGCGAATGTTGGTTGGGCGATATGCGCCACCGGTAGGGAGGCCGGTGACCCGCAGGCTCTTGCGCGTCGTATCCGTTGGATCGGCCTCAATTGCATGATCAACACCGAGTTCTGCAAGTAGATCAATAAAGGCCTTCATGTGTGTTGGCTCAACACCGTCAACGTTGATCGTGCCGCCCACAACCGCCGCGGCGGCGGCGAATGTTCCAGCCTCAATGCGATCTGGCATAACGCGATGCGTTGCGCCATGCAGTGAATCCACGCCCTGGATCTCAATGCGATCTGGTTTCGTGCGCGCAACCTGTGCGCCCATTGCGTTGAGCAACGTGATCAGATCATCGACCTCGGGCTCTTGCGCCGCCGGTGTGATGACGGTGGTCCCCTTTGCAAGGACGGCGGCGAGGATCGCGTTCTCGGTGCCCATGACGGTGATCTGCGGAAAGGTAATGGTTGCCCCCGTAAGGCGGCCGTTGCTCTTGGCAAAGTAATAGCCGTCGCGGTAGTCAATCTCGGCGCCGAGGGCGCGCATCGCATCAACGTGCAGGTTCACTGGGCGACGGCCGATGCGATCGCCGCCAGGGTTGCTAATAATCACGCGGCCAAACCGGGCGAGGAGTGGGCCGAGGAGCATGAAGCTGGCGCGCATCTTGGCGGCGGCTTCCAGTGGCACAAAGAGCCATTCGGCGTTCGCCGCTTGTAGGCTCATCGTCTCGGGGGTTGGTCGCTCAATGCTCACGCCGATGTCGCGCAGGGTGTCGGCGAGCACATCAATGTCGAGGATTCCTGGGATGTTCTCCAGGTTCACACGCTCGCCGGTCAGAACCGCAGCGGCCATCACCTTCAGGGCGGCGTTCTTGGCGCCGCTCACCCGCACGCGGCCAGCGAGGGGCTGCCCGCCCTGAATGCGGAACTCCTCCTTCGCCAGGGGGATCGGTCGGTACTCCCACGAGAACGGCTTCACGGCGGTCATGGGCGGATTCTCGCCGTTTGCAGCAGAAGCGTCCAACAGGGGCTCACTTTCTTTGGCCACCCGCACGGGTGGCGGCGTGCGCTAGCGCTTGCGGCGGCGCTCAGCGACGCGGAGGTGCAGGAGCGCTCGGCTCAGGGAGGCCCGAGCCGTTGCAAGCGAGGCGGGATCCTGCGTGCCAGCACCCGAGATCGCCGCTTCGGCGGCGGCCTTCGCCTTCTCGATGGCGGCGATGTCGAGCTCACCCGACAGGTCGGCCGACTCGGCGAGCACCACCACGCGATCGGGTCGCACCTGCACGAAGCCACCAATGATGGCGATGTGCTCGATCGAACCGTCGAGCGTCGTGATGCGCCCTTCGCCGGAGCCGAGCACCGTCACGTACGGCTCGTGCTTCGGCAGGATGCCGACCTCGCCATCAATCGTTGGTAAGACCAGCGCGGAGGCCTCGCCCTTCCAGGCGAGGCGCTCCGGCGTCACGATCTCCAACGTAAATGGCATCTCGGTTCGAACCCTTACTTGTTCAGCGCGACGGCGTTCGCCCGAACGTCATCGAGAGTTCCTGCAAGGAAGAACGCCTGCTCTGGCAGGTCGTCGGCCTTCCCTTCGAGGATCTCGCGGAACGAGGCGATCGTGTCGGCGATCTTCACGAACTTGCCGGGACGGCCGGTGAATACCTCGGCCACGAAGAACGGCTGGCTCATGAAGCGCTGCAACTTACGGGCACGATTCACCAACAGCTTGTCATCAGGCGAAAGCTCGTCCTGACCAAGGATGGCGATGATGTCCTGCAGGTCGCGGTAGCGCTGCAACACACGCTGCACCTCTCGCGCCGTCTCGTAGTGGTTCACACCAACCACGAGCGGATCGAGCACGCGCGACGTCGACGTCAACGGATCCACCGCCGGATAGATACCAAGCTCGGTGATCGATCGCTCAAGGCGAATCGTCGAGTCAAGGTGTCCGAAGGTGGTTGCCGGTGCTGGGTCGGTGTAGTCGTCTGCTGGCACGTACACGGCCTGCAGCGAGGTAATCGAACCCTTCTTCGTCGACGTAATGCGCTCCTGGAGCGCCGCCATCTCCGTTGCCAAGTTCGGCTGATAGCCCACGGCGCTTGGCATGCGGCCGAGCAACGCGGAAACCTCAGAGCCCGCCTGGGTGAAGCGGAAGATGTTGTCGATGAAGAGCAGCACGTCGCGCCCTTCCGCATCGCGGAAGTACTCGGCCATCGTTAGGCCCGAGAGTGCGACGCGCAGTCGTGCTCCAGGTGGCTCGTTCATCTGGCCGAACACCATCACGGTCTTGTCGATAACGCCTGAGTCGCGCATTTCGCCGATCAGGTCGTTCCCTTCGCGCGAACGCTCACCGACACCCGCAAACACGGA
>JBAXLC010000094.1:0-3258 GCA_037135015.1 bacterium
GTCACTTCAGTGGCAACGTCAAGACGACGTTGCTTCCCAGCACAACAAGTGTGGCTGCGAGAATCCAGAGCAGGGTCAGCACAACGCCTTGCACACGCCCCTTTAGATAATCCATCACGACGGTGCGCATCCCAAGGAAGCTATGTACGAGCACGATGAAGAGCATCGACCAGTCAAGGAGGCGAACGGCGAGAGAGTTCCAGCGCATCTGCGTGATCCACTCCGCTGTCTGATCGGCGGGATCGTAAATGAAGTGCGTCATTGAGAAGTGCGCGAGCGCCAAGACGAAGAGGGCGACCGCCGAATAGCGGGTCAGCAACCAGAAGGTAAGTTCACGCCCTCTCCTAGCGGGTCGTGGCTGGCGGGAACGCGGCACGCCGCTCACTTCGCCAACTCCCAGATCGGCTTCAGGATGATGTACGCGCCAGGGAGGCCGAGAGCAAAGAAGGTGACCCAGACGATGCGCCAAAGCAGGCGATGGTAGGCGGTCAGTGCTGGCCAGAGATCCATGACCACGATGCGCATCCCGTTGAGGGCGTGATAGAAGAGGGCGGCGCCGAGGAGCGTCTCCATCACTCGACCAGCAGGGCTGGCATAGATCTTGAGCAGCTCGTTATACGCCGTTGGATTCCCACCAACGAGATAGATATCGATGACATGCAGGATGACGAAGGCCCAAACGGCGACCCCAGAGATGCGGTGGAAGGCCCAGGCGAGCATCCCCTCGCCCCCGCGATAGGCGATCGCCCCGCGGAGTCCGCGACGTGGAGCCGGGAGCGTTGATCCGCGAGCCATACCGCCTCCTCTGTGCTGCGCACTCTCGGGGTGGAGCCACCCCTGCTCTGGGAAACATCGTACCCGCGACGCCCAGCCCCTGCACGCGTATGCTGCCCAGAGTTAGCGGCAGGAGAGCAGCAGGAGGCAAGGGTGAAGATCCACGAGGCTGAGGCGCGAGAGCTCCTTGCACGAGCCGGTCTCCCCGTCCCCGATGCCGACGTGGCCACCACCGCCGCCGGCGCCCGCGCCATCGCTGAGCGACTCTTCGCCAGCGGGGTACCCCAGGTCGTCATTAAGGCCCAGGTTCTCGTCGGCGGGCGAGGGAAGGCGGGCGGGGTCAAGCTCGCCGCGAGCGCGGCAGAGGCCGAGACAACCGCCGCTGCAATTCTCGCCCTCACCATTAAGGATCTTCCCGTGCGACGCGTGCTCGTTGCGCCAGCCTCCACGATCATCCGCGAGATCTACCTCGCCGCACTGATCGATCGCACTACGCGTGGCGTGCTCGTCATGGCCTCCGCCGCAGGCGGCATGGAGATTGAAGAGGTCGCCGCCAAGGATCCGACCGCGATCGTTCGCGAAGTTGCCCACCCACACGGTGGCCTCCTCCCCTTCCAGGCGCGCCGACTCGGCTTCGGCATTGGACTGCGCGGTGAACTCCTCAAGCAGTTCTGCGTGATTGCGGCCGGCCTCGTAAAGATTGCGCGCGAGAGCGACGCCGATCTTGTTGAGGTGAATCCGCTCGCCGTGGTTCCAGCGCCCGAGCTTCCAGGTGGTGAACGACTCATCTGCCTCGACGCCAAGGTGACGTTCGACGATTCCGCACTCGATCGACATCCAGACCTCGCCGCCTGGCGCGATGCCGACAGCGAAGATCCAATCGACCGCGAGGCGCGTGAGCAGGGAATCTCCTACATCCGCCTCGACGGAAGCATCGGCTGCATGGTGAATGGGGCCGGCCTCGCCATGACGACGCTAGACCTCGTGACCCGCGCCGGTGGCACGCCAGCGAACTTCCTCGACATTGGTGGTGGTGCTCGCGCCGATAAGGTTGCCGCCGCAATGCGCATCATCCTCGCCGATGCAGGCGTCAAGGCGATCCTCGTCAACATCTTTGGTGGCATCACGCGCGGTGACGAGGTCGCCAAGGGGCTCATCGAGGCCCGCGCGCAACAGGAGCGCACCGTGCCGATGGTCGTGCGCATCGTTGGCACGAATGCGGCCGAGGCCGCTGTACTTCTACGCGAAGGTGGATTTGAAACTGCGGCAAGCCTCGACGAGGCGGCGGAGAAGGCTGTGGCACTCGCCACAGCAGGAGGCGGCAAGTGAGCATTCTCGTTGACCAGCACACACGTCTTGTGGTGCAAGGCCTCACCGGACGCGAGGGTGGCTTCCACGCTGGCCAGATGGCCGCCTATGGCACCAAGATCGTTGCGGGCGTCACGCCAGGTCGCGGCGGCGAGCTCGGCCTCGATGGAACCGTTCCCGTATTTGACACCGTTCGCGAAGCGGTCGAGAAGACGGGCGCAAACACCAGCTGCATCTTTGTTCCTGCGGCGGGTGCCGCGGACGCAATCGCCGAAGCGGCCGCATCTGGCATCAAGACAATCTTCTGCATCACCGAAGGGATCCCCGTGCACGACATGGTCGGCGCACTCGCCGTTGTGCAGCAGCACGGCGCACGACTGATCGGACCGAACTGCCCAGGCGCAACAACGCCGGGCGTGAACGGACTCGGCGCGAAGATCGGCATCATCCCCGCCTCCATTCACCTCCCAGGTGACGTTGGTGTGGTGAGCCGCTCCGGAACGCTGACCTACGAAGCGGTGCAGTCGATGACGGATGCTGGCATCGGTCAGTCCACCTGCCTCGGCATCGGCGGCGATCCAATCATCGGCACCACCTTCCGCGACGCACTCGAACTCTTCGCCGCAGACCCCGCGACGCGCGCACTCGTGTTGATCGGCGAGATCGGCGGATCCGCCGAAGAGGAGGCCGCCGCATGGGCCGGCGAACACCTGAAGCACCTGCCACGTGTTGCCTTCATCGCTGGGCGTGCCGCGCCTGAGGGTCGCCGCATGGGCCACGCCGGGGCGATCGTCTCTGGCGCTTCGGGGCGAGCGATCGACAAGATCGCCGCACTGGAGGCCGCCGGATTCAAGGTGGCCGCCTCGCCAACCGAGCTCCCGCGTCTCCTGATTGAGGCTGGCTACACGAAGCGCTAAGCGCTAGCGAATCCGCAGCTCCCCTGGAGCGCCGAACCCAAGGCGGTTCCACGCAGGACCGCCAGGCGCTTCGATCAACTCAATCAGCACGCCGTTGCAACTCTTCGGATGCAGGAAGGCAACCGGTCCTTCGACGCCAGCGACTGCCTCTGTGTTGATTAGCTGCACACCCGCCGCGGCGAGTGCGGTGAGTTCCGCAGCGATGTCGGGAACCTCCAGGCAGAGATGATGGAACCCCTCTCCCTTCGACTCAAGGAAA
>JBAXLC010000095.1:0-3248 GCA_037135015.1 bacterium
GTCCGTCGATACCGACTTCAATCAGTCCAAACGAATCTCTTCCGGCAACGAGCGGCGAGAGGCGGCCGAGCGCATGCCGCGCACTGCGCAGCCGCTCGGTGCGATCGGCAAGAGAGCTCAGTGTTGGCCAGTAGAGCGCAAGGGTGCGCATGCCACCTCCTCAATCGGTAGGCGATCAATGCGCAGATCGGCGCGCGCGCTGCGACCCTCGTACACATCGACTACGCCACTCGCGCCAGTGCGCGGACCAGCCGTCAGCGTGAGCAGCACACGGCGACCGAGCACATCGCCACCAACGCGCAACCACGACACCACCGCACACGAGACGGCAGCATCGGCGTGCACGGCAACCGCGTCATCGAGCAGCACCATGAGCGACGTACCGGCGCGACGGGCGCGCGCGGCGAGTCGTTCGAGTGCATCACTGCGCACCGCAGGTCCGCGTACCAGTGAAAGGTCGAGCACCAACAAATCCGCAGCATCGGCAGCCAAGAGCGCACCAGCCATTTCAATTGCTTCGCCGGTATGCAGTGGAACCAGAATCGGCAGCTCGCGCAGTGCGACGCCGCGCGTTGCCGCCTCAAGCGGGTCGAAGCTGTGCGATGCATCGATCCATGCCGCCGCACCGCCCGATGTTTGCGTTGCGGCGAGTGCGCGCAGTGCCAACGTGGTGCGTCCAGATCCGAGCGCGCCGCGCAGCAGGGTGATGCCGTCGGGGAGGCCGCGCCGACCGAGCAGCGCATCGAAGGCGGCGACCCCGGTGGCACGGGCCGGCGCCACCCGCAGCCCCGCGTCACCCACCTCCACCCCGCGTCGAATGATCCCCGCACCCCAGCGCTGCTGGAGGCGGGTCACAGCCTCGATTCGTGCGGCAGACTCAGCCATAGGACGGCGGAGTATAGAACATCTGTTCTAACGCGTGGGGGCCGATTTCACGCTTACTTTCCGTTGACAATCGCCCTGCAGAATCGCGCCGTGAACACCTACACGCCCCTGCGGTTACCGCTCGAAGAGGAGCCAATTTCGCCGCGCCCAAATCCGGAGTGGAGTGAGACGGAGATTCGTCGCCTGCTGGTGGAGGCCGAGATGGGTGCACACGCCTGGGCCATCGAACAAGAAACCGACGCCACCACTCCCGAGTCGCAGCCGGCCAGCACCCGCAGTCCGCGCATGGGCGTTGCCGCGGCACTCACCATCCTTGCGGTGATTACTGCGCTGGCACTCCTCGCTCGCTCCTAGCGAGACTTACGCGCCATCGTTCGGATCGACCGCCCCGTCGGGCCAGGCGGCGATGCAGACCTTGTTCCCCGAGCGATCGGCAAGGATCCAGGAGGACGGCGCATGCGACGCGTCAACGATGACGCCCCCGGCGGCAACGGCGGCGGCGAGTCGCCCCTCCGCCTGTTCGCGCGGCACCGAGACGTCGATGTGCATGGCGTGGCGCAGCGGCTTCTCCGCGTCGAGCTCTTGCATCCACACCGTGGAGCTGTTGCCGAGCGGATCGATCGCGTTGTCACTCTGCATCGGCGCATAGCCGAGCACCGCGCGCCAGAAGCCCAGGTCAATCGCATCGGGCTTCGCCGAGATCGCAACCTGCACCTCGCTCACTGCACTCCGGTCAGCCACGGCACCATGTGCCTTCGCCACCGCCGAGATCGCGCGTGCAAGTTCAACGTGTGACCGCTCCATGATCATCTGGTCACGTGTCAGCCGAACCGTGACTTGACTAGAGAGCAGGTTGATCTGCGCGTGGGTGCCGTTAAGGCCGGGCACCGCAGCAATCACCTGCGCCAGCGCCGCAGCATCGGCAAGCGATGAGGTGCGATAGACCGCCGTCGGGCCGCCATGCAGCACCACCCACTCCTCAATGCCCGTTGCCGCCAGAAACGCGCGCCATCCCTCGTCGCTCATTACACCCTCCAACTTCTGCGACTCGTATCTTGATTGGGGCACAATACCGCACGCCTCCACGTAGAATCAGCCAATGAAGCACACGTACAAGCATCAGGTGGCACTCACGCTGTTGCTCGTTCTCCTCGCCGCCTGCGCTAGCCCCATCGCCAACCCCACCGTCAGCCCCTCGCCCTCTGCACCAGCGAGCACCAGCCCAGAACCGAGCGCAGAGGGGAGCCCCACAGCAGCGCCGAGCAGCTCGCCCGCAGGCGAGATCGATTCGCTCGCCGAGGCCCGCACCGTTTGGGCGAACGGCGGCATCAGCAGCTATCGCTACACCATCACCCGGCAGTGCTTCTGTGTGGAGACGTATATCGGCCCCTTTACCGTCCGCGTGCGCGACGGGGTTTCAGCAGTCACCCGTACCAGCGACGGGAGTGAAGTCGACCCACTCGTTCTTGAGTTGCTCCCCCTCAGTGCCGAGGAGCTCTTCGCCTTTGTTGAAGAGCGCCAAGCGCAGGCCTCGTTCCGCGTGACCTACGACCAAGCCACCGGCCTGCCGCTGAATGTGTGGTCGGACCCGATCCCCGAAGCGGCCGATGACGAGTTGGGCATCGAGGTGCGCGACTTCACCACAGCGCCGTAGCCGTGTCGCGCGCGGAGCGACTGAATGAACTTGCAGCGGCGAAGCGCCGCATTGTGCGCGCTGATCCGGCGTTCGCTGAGCCAATCAAACGCCTGGCACCATGCACCTTTGGGTTGCAGAAGAGCGGCCAAACGAACTACCAATCGCTCGTTCGCGCCGTTATCGCCCAGCAGGTCAGCGTGGCGGCGGCGAAGACGATCTATCGGCGCTTGCATGAGAAGTGTGCAGGCTCGATCACCCCGCCACGGGTTGGTGCACTCTCGCCGAGTGAGCTGCAATCGGTGGGGCTCACCTCGGCAAAGGTGCGAACCATTAGCGAGCTCACGGCAGGGGTGCTCTCGGGAGCGGTTCCGTTGAGGCGGTTCCCCTTTATGAGTGACGAAGAAATCGTTGATGCGCTCACGCCACTCTTTGGCATCGGGCGGTGGACCGCAGAGATGTTCCTCATCTTTCAGCTTGGCCGCCTCGACGTGTGGCCGGTTGATGACCTGGCCGTGCGCCGCGGCTGGGACGCCATTCACCAGAACCAAAAGCCAACGAGTGCCAAGGAGCTTCGCCCGCTCGGGGAGCCCTTTGCTGGAGTTCGCAGCGTGCTCGCCTGGTACTGCTGGCGCGCCTCGTAGACGTACACTCCCCCCATGCAGCGCACACGCATTGATTGGGTCGCCGAGCAGTCGAAGCTGCTGCGTGGCATTGCCGAAGAGTTCAC
>JBAXLC010000096.1:0-3239 GCA_037135015.1 bacterium
AGACACCACCCCCTGGGAGGGATGCACCAAGTGCGGAGGCGCCAACGATGAGCGCCAGGAGTAGGGCAACTCGGAGTGGGTACAAGTGGCGCTGAGCACGGTCCATGCCGTTAGTTTGGCGCATTCCCATCTTCAACAAAGAAGGCGCTAATACGTGAGGCGCACCATAGGGGAGAACGAGGCAGATGTCCTCGGGGAACTGGAAGGAGCCATGTATGGCACGAAGAGTAAAACTTGCCCCGACGGAGAAGCCGATGCCAAAGGCGAAGCAGGTTGTCGCACCGTCTCGATTGGGTGGCATTCGACGCAACCTGCCAACCATCTTTGGAGCAGCTGCTCTCGTGGCCGCTGGAGCCCTTGCCGGTACAGCACTCGCCCACGATGAATTCAACGGTCGCAGCGGCCACCCAGCGGGACCAGGCATGGAGGCTCGAATGAACATGCACGGCGGCCAGATGGCGCCGGGCATGGGCGCAGGCGGCATGCGTGGGCCTGGCGGTGACCAGGACGGGAACGGACGACACGGCGCGGGTAGGCCACGTGCCGCGCGCAACCTCGTAGGTACGGTCGCCAGCTCCACTGCAACCGAGCTCTCGGTGACGTTGGCCGACGGCACCACAAAGGTCGTAACACTCAGCGGCACAAGCCAATACTTCACGCAGACGCCAGGGAGCACAACCGATGTGACCGTTGGCTCCTACGTGCTTGTTAGCGCAAAGCTGCCTGGCCGCAGTGCAACGCAAGACGTCACCAGCATTGCCGTCTTGGCCAACGGGCTCACCACGGCGCACGTTCACCTCGGTCACCCAGCGAAGGTCACCGCAGTCAACGGAAGCGCACTCACTCTCGAGGTAGCCATGCCTCGTGGGACTAAGACGATTACGGTCACGATCGGCGCCAACACGTCGATCAGCACGATTTCGGCGGCAACGAGCGCTGACCTTACGGTCGGCACCCGCGTCGCCGTGGATCTCGGCCGGGGCACGCTCGCAGCTGAGTCGGTGCTCATCGTTAAGTAGCGCACGCAACAGCGTTCTCGCAAAGTGCCGCTGGTAGTCCTCCTGCCAGCGGCGCTTCTGCGTCCGCCACTAGGCTGCTTCTCGTTAGCGCCTCTTGGCTGGAGCAACAGGCCTGAGGAGGGAGAGCACGACCGAGCTGCCAAGGATTGCGACAACGACCAGCAGACTCACTGTTGGGTCAATGTGAATGTCGACCTCCGGAATAACAGCGTGCACGATCGGCACCGCCATCTTCGCACCAATAAAAATCAAGACGAAACCGAGACCCCGCGGAAGATAGTGGAACCGCTCCTTCGCGTCAGCCAGTAGGAAATAGAGGGATCGCAGCCCTAACAGGGCAAAAGTGTTTGCCGTGAAGACAACAAACGGGTCTTTTGTAATTCCGAAGATCGCCGGGATGGAATCTACGGCAAAGATCAAATCAATAATCCCGATCACGACGATTGCCAAGAAGAGCGGCGTCCACATGAGCTTATTGCCATGGCGAACACGGAATTGGTCCGAATCAAAGTCTGTACTGACGTGCACGAACCGTCGAGCGAAGCGGATTGCACCCGGTTCATCGTCACTCTTGATGTGGCCACCACTGCGAAGCATTTGAATTCCCGTTCCCAGGAGGAAGATGCCAAACCCGTAGAGCACAACCTCAAACCGCTCAACAAGTGCTGAGCCGACGATAATCATGCTGAATCGCATCACTAGCGACATGATAATCCCGACGATAAGTGCCTTCTGCTGCAGCCGCTTCGGGGTCTTTAAGGTCGCAAAAATCATCGTGAAGACAAAGATGTTGTCAATTGAGAGCGAGTATTCGATGAGATACCCAGTGAAGAATGCCTGACCAGTTGCTGGACCCTTGTCGATCCAGATGATGATCCCGAAGATGATCGCTGACGCGACAAAGAGCGCGGTGAACGTCAGTGCCTCTTTTGCTGGCACGATGTGTGACCCCTTGTGGCGCAGCCAGAAGAGGTCGATAAAGAGGGCGAATCCGACGAAGGCGACGAAGCCGGTCAAGAGAATCGGATCCAAGGTTCCTCCAACATTCATGAGGGGTGCACCCCTATGGAGTAATGGTAGCGGAGGGGGTGTAGCGGTTCCGTTGGGCGTTAGGCGCGAGCGAGGCCACCCGTCGCCGTGTCGAGCGCGTAGGAGCGTGCGCAGGCGCTGCAGCTCAGCGCGGGGCTGTCATTCGGCAATCTGAAGCCACAGTCGCAGACCCAGCCGATGCGCTTCGCGGGGCTACCAACGACGAGCGCGCGCGGTGGCACGCTGCGTGAGGCGACTCCGCCCGCTCCGACCATGCAGTAGTCGCCAAGGGTGATGCCCGCCACGATCACCGCACCAGCCCCAATAGATGCACCATCACCGATCCGGATCGGGCTCACCACCCAGTCGCCCGCAGCGGCAAGGCCGCCGTCAGGGGTTTGAGCGCGCGGGAACCGGTCGTTGGTGAGAATGGCATTGGGCCCAATAAAGACGCCGTTTCCAGCGGTGACTCCGTGATACACCAGCGCCAAGTTTTGCACCTTACAGCGATCGCCGAGCACGACCTCGGCGTCGATAAAGGCACCACGGCCGATGATGCAGTCTGCGCCGATTGAAGCGCCGCGGCGCACTACCGCACCGCCCCACACTTTGCTGCGCGCGCCGATCTTCGCCCCCTCCTCAACGATGGCGGTTGGATCGATGAACGCTGTTGGGTCAATCACTGTGCGGCCACACCATTCGGTCGCCCAAATCCAATCCGAGCAGCGCCGGCCGGAATTATTGCGCCAGCGCAGGCATTACGCCCATCAATGAGCACCTTCAAGTTTGGGAAGATCGTCGCAAAATCCATCGTTCGATATGCAGCGTCGGCGGTTGCCACGACAACTGCCGTGACTTCGGCGTTTGGAGCACCGCCCCACGGCGTCATGTGGAGCGCCGTCACATCGTCAATACTCAAGAGGGGATCAGCGCCGAGGACCTCTGCACCGCGCGCACGAAGTGCATCCGCAACAAGTGGTCCGCGCGCATGTGCCAGCTCGCGCACCCCTTCGCGGTAGGTTAGGCCAAGAACGGCAACCGTCGCACCCTTCAGTGAGCCGAGCCGCGCAGCAATCGCATCAACCGCACGATCAACCTGCCCGTCATTGACCGCACGCGCCGTTTTAATTACCTCGAGATCGCCGTCAGTTGAGAGGATCATGCGCGGATAGACGGGGATACAGTGTCCAC
>JBAXLC010000097.1:0-3236 GCA_037135015.1 bacterium
TTTAGCATCATGATCGGCCAGGCGATCATCTTCCAGCGCATCGATCTTGGCTTTGATCCGGCGCTGATTGGCGCAGTGGCGTCGGCCGGATTCCTGGGCGGCTTCTTCGGCAGCATCAGCGCGCCGTACCTGGTGAAGCGCGTCGGCTTCGGCAGACTGATGATCATTGGCACGGCGCTCTTTGGCATCAACGAGTTCCTGCTCCCCGCCGCCGCATTCGTGCCGCGTGATCTGGCGCCCCTCTTCTCACTCGCGAACTTCTGCATTGGCGGATTCTTCTTGCTCATATACGTGGTGCCCGTCACCACCTTCCGCCAGCAGGCAGTGCCCGACAGACTCCTTGGCCGCGTGATGTCGATCAACCGCACCCTCACCTGGGGATTCGGCGCCACCTTCGGCTTTGTGCTGGGCGGCCTGCTTGGCAACGCCTTCGGCCGCCCAACCGCCCTCATCGTCGGCGCCGTGCTGCAGACTCTCGTACCCCTCGTGATCTTCGGCTTCGCTCGAATCTGGCGCTACCCTACGATTGAATCTGCGGCGAACTACGACAACCGCGCCGCCGCAGCAGCAGAGAGGTAACCACCATGTGCCATCAAATCACCTGCGCCACCTGCCACAAGCCAACCTGGGAGGGCTGCGGCGAGCACATCGAGTACGCCCTGAAAGGCGTCCCCCTCGACCAGCGCTGCACCTGCCCGCGCTCTAAACTGAGTGACTTGAAGGTTCAGACAACGAACGGGCGCCCTGCCTAATACATGATCGTTCTGGTCAGGTGGTGCGGTACGTGCGAAGCGTGATAGCTCTTCCAAAGTCGGTAGTCGACCTCAGGAATAATCAGGCTGCGACCCGCCGGACGGCGCAGGTTTATCGCGTCGGTAAGCAGCGCCGTGGCGTACACGGTATGCGCGCGAATCTCAATCTCTTCATCTGAATCACGGGCGATCATCTCACCAGCGGTAATGCGCGCCTCTAGTTGCGGCTCGTATGAGGTGATACCCATGGTGTGCAGCGCCAACGGCACGATGTAATCGGCAAAGGCGGTAAAGAGTTCGGGATCGCGAATCAGCGGCTTACCAATCGGCGTGAGTGCGCGATGCCCAATCCAGAGCCCGAGTTGCGCCAGCTTTTGGATTTTGACGCTCTTGCCGTGCCAGATGCTCGTGTCGCGAAAGCGTGGGAACTCAGTCTCCATGCGCTCCAGTAGGCCATCACCGCCGGCAAAGAGAGCGGGTGTGCATGAGGCAACCCACGTGTGCCAACGCCCCTCGTACTTGTCGGCGAGTACCGCGCCAACCTCATTGAGCACCGCAACGCGTTCGTCGACCATGGGGATCTCGTGCTCCGCGCGAAAGAGGCGCTCGATGCCGGCGCGGTCGACCTTGGCCGACCAGGCACCGTCAAGGATTGGCTCGCCCGCCAGAATCGCGCGATGCAGGCAGGCGCCCATCGCCTCGCTGTCAGACCAGCGTTGGCCGAGGTAGTCAATCTCGAACTTTTGCGACGTGGTGAAGTTCGTAAAGGCAAAGTCGAGGCTATTCGCAAACAGAATCAGATCAAGGTTCTCGTTCGGGTCATCGTTGATAAAGAACGGATCGGCGTTTGCTGGCGCAGGTGCATCGAGCGGCTGCCACTCCTCAGCTGCCATCCAGTTAGCAACCCGCTCAATCTCATCAAGATGCAAGTGAACGGAGTGCGATCCCTCGATGACTGGAATCACCGACTGCAGAATAGGGCTCTGCCACCAGGCGCCAGGCATAGTTCCTCCACTCTTGCTTCGCAACTGCGAACTGCGCTGACCTTACTCCTCGGCCAGGCGCGGTGCGGCTCTGATGCGAAGCTTTGTGCGCTAGGCGCGCGCTGGCCCCGCGCCGAACTTGTTGGCGCCTGCGTCGGACTCCTTGATCAACCAGTAGAAGAAGATCGGGATGCCGATGATGGTGAACAAAATCAGGACCCACCAGCCGCTGCGACCCACATCGTGCAGGCGTCGAACCATCAGTGCCAGGCCTGGCAGGAAGAAGGCGAGCGAGGCGAGGTTCCCCACCGTGCCGCCGAACGTGTCGGCCGCAGCCGTAGCGAGCACCGTGAAGAGGTAGAACCACCAGTACTCTGACCGGCTGGCCCGCCCCGTGAATTGGGCATATGCCGCCGTGGTGCAGTTGCGCTTGATCGAGCTGAAGAAATCCATGGAGCCTCCTACTCACGCACCAAGAGGTGCGCTCTCACGATACACCTGAGCCGGTCCTCCAAGAGCGAACAAACTCCTCTTGACGGCCAGGATCAATGCACTCGGGTTTCATCGCTCGCACACGAACGATTGCGTTGGTCGAAGAGCATCCAAGCTCAATGAGCACAAGGCCAAGCAGCGTCCCCGTGCGGCCAATCCCGCCGCGGCAGGCAACGGCCACGTTCTTCCCTGCGCGTAGAAGCATCGCAACATCAGTAAGGAGAGCTCGCAGCTCATCCTCTTGATTCGGACGCGGAACACCGCCATCGGGAATCGGGAGCCTGAGCAGCGCAATGCTGTTCTCCGCTAGCGCGGCCATGAGGTTCTGTGGGCCAGCTGGAGGCGGCACGTCGTTGACGAACTGAGCGATCTCATGGTCCTCATTGAGCAGAAGGAGCGCGTCCACGCCGTGCACCTCGCGCAACTGCTGGCAGTCGCGTCGTGCGCTGCGCGCGTGCTTCAGACCTGACTCGCCGCGGTGATTCTTGCCGGGCAGGAAGGTGCGCCCGAGGCGGCCTGTAACAGAGAGATCGGCAACGCCGAGCCAGTCGACGCGCAGCGGATTGCTCCGGGAATCACCACCAACCATCTCGCTCATTCGCTCGCCCCCTCACCCACTACCCCTCTTGCGCTTTTGTGAGGCGCATTCTAATATCCGCGTCCCCTGTTGTAGCGGAGGAGGTGTCATGCCCAGCCAGCCAACCCCCCGGGACTGGAGCGCAAATCGCTCCAAGGACTCCATCGAGGATCCGCGATTCTCGTCCGCAGAACTCCTGCAGCGCCAGATCCTTACCTTCGGCGGCGGGACGTTTCGAAACCAGGTGATGATCGGTGCTGAATGGCGTATTGGAACTGACCTCTCCGGCCTCAAGTTTATTGACTGCACGCTCAGCGGTACCGACTTTTCGCACTGCGACCTTCGGAATTGCAGCTTTGTTGGCTCTCGCTTCGTCGCCGCCAACTTCCTCTGCGCCAACGCGGAGGGTGCCGACTTCTCCAAGGTGATCGG
>JBAXLC010000098.1:0-3195 GCA_037135015.1 bacterium
CGCGCTCGGTCGTCTCTCCAGTAACGCCGTCGTCAACGCCTTCGCTTCGTTCTATGTGAGCTTCTTCCGCGGTACGCCGCTCATCTTGCAGCTGCTAGTCTGGTACTTGGCACTGCCACAGGTCGGCATCATTCTTGATCCAATCTTCTGTGCCATTGGCGCCCTCGGCATGAACTACGGCGCCTACATGACCGAGATTTTTCGTGCCGGCATTCAGGCCGTGCCACTCGGACAGCGCGAAGCCGCCGCCGCGCTCGGCATGTCGGGCGGCACCGCCTTCCGCCGCATCATCGCCCCGCAGGCGTTCCGCATCATCGTGCCGGCCATCGGCAACGACTTCGTCGCCATGTTGAAGGACTCCGCTCTCGCCTCAACCGTCGCACTGCACGAGATTGTGTGGCGCGCGCGAAACATTGGCCAGAAGGAGTTCAAGACGCTGCAAACCTTCATCATTGCAGCAATGATTTATTGGACGCTCACCATCGTCTTTACCGCGGTGCAGAATCGTATTGAATCCCGCCTTGCCGCGGGCGACCGAAACAAGGCGGTGAAGGGATGAGCAACATGAAGAACCTGTCAACGACTCCTGCCGTTCATGTGCTCCACCCTGCTGAGAAGCCAGGGATTCTTGTGAAGCCTGGCGCCGAGCCGGTGCTCAAAGCCACGAACATCACCAAGTGGTTCGGCGAGAATCATGTGCTGCGTGGCGCATCCATCACCGTGTGGCCAGGCGAGACCGTCTGCATCTTGGGGCGATCTGGCTCCGGGAAGAGCACCTTCCTGCGCAGCCTGAACTTTCTTGAAGATCCAACCGACGGCACCGTAGAGATTGACGGCGTCGTCGTTGGTGCAGACCCCTTCCACAAAGAGGGGAGTGAGCGACAGGAGCGCATTCGTGAGGTACGCATGCGCGCTGGCATGGTTTTCCAGGAGTTCAACCTCTTCCCGCACCTCAGCGTGATTGAGAACTGCATCGAAGCGCCAGTGCATGTGAAGAAGATGGACCGTAAAGAGGCGGAGGCGATCGCTGAGAAGTATCTCGCCAAGGTCGGCCTGCTCGAGAAGCGCGACGAGTATCCATCCCGACTCTCTGGTGGCCAGCGTCAGCGCGTTGCCATTGCCCGCGCGCTCACGATGCAGCCGAAGGTGCTCTTGTTCGACGAGCCGACGAGTGCGCTCGACCCAACGCTGGTCGGCGAGGTGCTTAAGGTAATGGCTGATTTGGCACACGAGGGGCGCACGATGATCGTGGTCACCCACGAGATGGACTTCGCGCACGAGGCGGCCGACCGTGTCTACTACATGGATCAGGGCGAGTTCGCCGAGGTCGGGCCACCAGAGCAGGTGATCGACGCGCCGAAGGACCCACGCACCAAGGAGTTCCTCTCGCGCTTCCGCACCCTCGGCGCCAAGAAGTAGCCATGGCGGGCGGCGCACCCGACCTGCTCGTGGTTGGCGGCGGCGTCTGGGGCACGTGGACCGCGATGCACGCACGACGACTCGGGGCCACCGTTCAGCTGATTGAAGAGCGCGAGCCCGGCGGCGCCAAAACCACCTCGGGTGACTACAGCCGCATCATTCGCCACTCGCATGGCGAGGACGCGCTGCTCATGGGCTGGACGCAGCGCGCACTGGTTGCCTGGAAAGAGTTGGGGGAGGCGGTTGGCGAGCAGATCTTTGTCGAGAGCGGTGTTGCCTGGTTTGTTTCGGGGGATGGCATCTGGGAGGCGCATTCAGAACAGCGCATGCGCGAGGCGGGTGTGCCGTGCGAGCGCATCACGCCAGAAGAGGCGTTGCACCGCTGGCCTGCACTCGGTACCGACGGCCTGACATCAGTGCTCTATGAGCCGACCGCTGGCTTTTTGCGCGCGGGGAACGGCGTTCGCGCAGCGGCGCGCATGTTCGAGCGCGAGGGTGGCGTGATTACGCGAGGTCGCGCAACGCCAGCAGCAGATGGGAGTGCGCTCGACGCCAGTGGCACACCGATCATTGCTGGTGCAACGGTCTGGGCGGCGGGGCCGTGGCTCCCTGAACTCTTTCCGCAGTTGGTGGGCGCCGATGCCGAAGCCTCAATCATTCCGGTGCGCCGCGATGCGATCTACTTTGATGCGCCGAACATGGGCGTTGGTGAGATGCCGACCTGGATCGACGAAGGGCTCGCCGTATGGGGGATTCCCAACGACCAGGGTCATGGCGTGAAGGTTGGCCCAGAGTTCGACGCGGGGAACTTCGATCCGAGCGTCTGGCCCGACGAGGCGCATCCAACGTCGATCGCGCGTGCGCGTGAGTGCGCGGTGCGCTTCCCGGCGTTGAAGAGCGCGCCGATCAAGGAGACGCGCGCCTGCCAACACGAGCGAACCAAGAGCGGCCACTACGTGCTTGACCAGCATCCCGAGAACCCTGCGATCTGGCTCGCCGGTGGTGGCTCAGGGCACGGCTATAAGCAGGGGCCGATGGTGGGCGAGGTGATGGCCCGCGCCGCGCTGAATAACAACCCGATCCAGCTGCCCGATCGACGCTTCAAGCTGCACGACCGCAGCGAGGGGCCGTCGAGCCCAATGGGGGAGATGGGGCTCGCCTAACCCCGTGCGCCGCTTAGCGCGGGGTGGTCTCGGAGGCGAGGAACTCGCGCACGAGCGACTGGAAGTGATGGACCCCATTCTCACGAAGCGCTGAGAAGCGCCCCGAGGTGTAGGCGCTCGACTTCAGGCCACGCTGGACCTGCTCGCATATCACGATGTCCTCCTGCTGAATCTGATCGCTAAAGGCGATCCCCTGCTGCATCGACTCCCAGCCTGGCCCCGTGCCTGGTGAGGCGAAGTACCACTCGAAGATCGTGAGGGTGCGGTTCGGCCCGAGGGGGATCACGAGGTTCAGCGAGAGGTTGTCGGGGTAGAGGTTCAGCATCATGTTGGGGAAGCACCAGTAGTAGAGGGCGTCATTCTCGCCCTCGCCGCTGCGAACGAAGCGGCGATCGACGCCGTGCACCTCGCCCTCCTTCAGGTCGCGAATCGGCGCGAGCGACTTCGAGTAGAAGCGATACGGCTCCACCTTGTAGGCGTCGTAGTCGAGTTCTTTAAAGAGGTCCGGGTGCGCAATGGGGATGTGATACCCCTCGAGGTAGTTGTCGACGTAGACCTTCCAGTTGCACTCCACGATGTAGTCGCGGCGCTCCACGAGCTGCATCTCGTCCAT
>JBAXLC010000099.1:0-3171 GCA_037135015.1 bacterium
TCGCGGTCCGTATCCTTGACGACCTTCTCCATCGGCTGACCCGTGTGGGCGGCGAGGATCTCTTGGGTCGTTCGCACGAGCTGCTCCATCTCCTTCACCTGAATAAAGACGTCGGGCGTGTTGCCACGGAATCCGCCGGAGCCCTGGTGGATCATGATTCGGCTGTGGGGCAGGGCGAAGCGTCGACCTGGTGCACCAGCGGCGAGGAGCACTGCGCCCATCGACATGGCGATGCCAGTGCAGATGGTACTCACCGGGGCGCGAACGTAGCGCATCGTGTCGTAGATCGCGAGGCCGGAGGTAATCACACCTCCTGGGCTGTTGATGTAGAGCGAGATCTCCTTCTCGGGATCCTCTGAATCAAGGAAGAGGAGCTGCGCGATGATCAGGTTGGCGATGTCGTCTTCGACAGGGCCGCCCAAGAAGATGATGCGCTCCTTGAGTAGGCGTGACCAGATGTCGTAGGCGCGTTCGCCCTTGCTTGAGGACTCAATCACCATTGGTACGAGCATTAGTCACCCCCTACATGTGCACCCGCTCTTTGCGGGAGGCTGAGTTTACTTGGCGGAAGCCTTCGCGGCGGTAGGCGTCGCTGGGCGCTCAGGGGCCCAGGCTGGCCATGCCTTCGGATGAGCATCAAACCACTCGTCGATGAGACGCTCAACCACAAGGGAGCGGCGCAGTGAGGCGCGGATCGCTCGGCGACCGCGCTCCGATGAGAGATACGCCTCGAGCTTGCGCTGCCCCTGCGTCTGCGGGCGGGCGCGCTCGACCTCTTCGTCGATCAGCTCCTCTGGGACCTCGACCCCTTCGGCGCCGGCGACCGCACTCAACACCAGGAGGGTTCGCGCGCGGCGCTCACCGCGCTCACGCATCTCAGCGCGAATCTCTTCCACGCTCTTGCCAGCGGCGCCGAGGTACTGCTCAAAGGTCAGCCCCTGTCGCGCGATGCCGCGCGCCAGCTCGTCGACGAGACCATCAATCTCTTCTTCGATGAGTGGGTCTGGAATCTCGACGGTGGCGCCCTCCATGGCGAACTCAACGATCTTGTCGGCGAATTCGTGGCGGGCGCGATCAACGGCGCTCACCTTGAGGCGCATCAGGATCTCGGCTCGTAGGCCAGCAACATCGGTGACGTTCGCAACCTGCGCGGCGAAGGCATCATCGAGCGGCGGCGGGACACGCGCGCGCAGATCATTAATGACCACATCAAATCGTGCCGGCACGCCCTGCAGTGCCGCCTCTTGGTAGTCCTCGGGGAAGGTCACCTCAACGGTGGTGGCGTCGCGAACCTTTGCGCCAACGAGCTGCGCCTCGAATCCCGGAATCAGTCGGTCAGATCCGATCACGATCGGCATGCGCTCCGACGAGGCGCCATCAATCGCTAGGCCGCTGTCAACGCGATAGCCATCGAAGGCGATGATCGCGTAATCGCCCATCTCCGCGCCACGATCGGTGACGGCGGTGAGCGTTGCGTAGCTGTCGCGCAGGTCGGTGACGACCGCTTCGACCTTCGCCTCGTCAGGCTCCTCGAAGGTTGGCTCAAAGGTGTAGCCGCGATAGTCGCCGAGCTTCACCTCTGGCGGCACAGGGATGAGTGCGGTGAAGGTGTAGGCCTCCCCTTCGACGATCGGCTTCGCATCGATCTTGGGGCTGGTGAGTGGAACGATGTCGGACTTCATGATCGCGTCGCGGTAGCCGCGCTCGATCAGGATCTCGGTCGCCTCGTCGAGGATGCGATTGATGCCAGCAAAGCGCTCAACGATGGAGCGCGGCGCCTTCCCCGGGCGGAAGCCTGGAATGCGGCTGTGACCCGCCACATGACGGACCGCCTGGGCAATTGCCGCGGCCACGTCTGCGACCGCGAGGGTGACCTCGAGTCGGACGGTGCTCTTCTCTGCAGGAGTGGTCGTGAATTCCATGAGCGCACAGGGTACCCGACGACCCTTGTTCTGGTGGGCGAGGTGAGACTCGAACTCACACGTCGTTGCCGACACCGGCTCCTAAGGCCGGCGCGTCTACCGTTTCGCCACTCGCCCCCGAGCATCATCGTCGCCCACGGGGGTTCCGTCCACCGCAGGTCGGCCATCGATCAACGCATCAATCACCGCACGTCCACCACGCTGGGCTGCTGCCGCCACTACGCCACTCACAAAGGCGCTCCCCGCCCCACCGCCAGGGCGCTTGGATCCACCTGAACGCGAGCCGAACCAGCGCACGAGAAGGAGGGCCAGGATCCCAAGTAGGCCGAGCGCCCGTAGGGGGCGGTCCCGCAGCTCCTGCCCTAGCCCGCCGCTGGGTCGCAGTCGGCCACCAATGGCCCGAACACGCACGAGCGAGGCCTCTCGAGAGAGGCGGACAGCTGAGAGTCGCTCGGCCACCGCAGGGCGGCTCGCGGCGAGAACCTCCACCCGCTTGGCGCGCCGCTCGCGTTCCGTTGTCTCGTCAGGCATCGTCGCCCTCGTCGCCGGCTCCACGTCGCTCGCGCAGTCGATCGGCGATCCCGCGCAGCGCATCTGCAGCGGCGCGGACCACCTTACGGGCGGGTGCAATGGCGGCATCGGCGGCGCCGACCGCCCCACCGACCTCTTCGGCAAAGGCGGAGCCTGCCTCGTCGCGCAGATCATCAACAGCATCAAACGTTGCGCGGAGCTCGTGCTCCGTCGCGAGCGGGCGGAAGCGATCGGTGAAGCGCTCCATATCAAACGTTGCCAGTCCAACCAGCAGGTCCACCAGCAGCAAGCTCAACGCAAAGAGCAGCGACGCCGCAGTTGCTGGGCCGGCCGATCCGTTGAAGACGAAGAGCACAAGCAGCGCACCGATCGCACCACCGAGAACGGCGAGGGCGAATGAACGCGCGCGACGTGGCGCGGTGATCTGCAAGATTGCCGAGGTGATCGCCGCCGCGACCACAAGTAGGAGGAGCGTGACGTGCGCTGCGCCCCACACCATGGAACCGAAGAAGGCGGCGCCGAGCAGCATGAAGACGGCAATAAGAAGCGCAAGCAACGCCGCCGTGACGAGCGTAATGACCGCGATTGCACCGATCAGTACGCCGACTGCGTCGCGAGAGATTGCACCGAGTTCGGCGCGGAAGAGATCCCAGTGCCCGCCGATGAGTGCGCGCGCCGCAACGATCAGTTACGCAATGTCGTCGCTGAAGCCCTGGTG
>JBAXLC010000100.1:0-3157 GCA_037135015.1 bacterium
GGAACGGTCCGCCGTGTGCCGCCGCCGTCTCGGCTGACTGCACGTAGGCCTCGCCAGTCATGATCGAGGTGATCGCGCCAGCGTAGGCTCGGCCCTCATCGGAGTCGTACGCCAAACCGCGGCTCATCAAGAGCGCGCCGAGGTTGGCGTAGCCGAGCCCGAGTGGGCGGAAGCGGTGGCTGTTCTCATCGATCTTCGGCGTTGGGTACGACGAGTTGTCCACGAGGATCTCCTGCGCGAGCAGGGTCAGCCGCGAGGCGTACTTGAAGGACTCCACGTCGAACTCGCCATCTGGGCGCACGAACTTCATGAGGTTCAGTGAGGCCAGGTTGCAGGCGGTGTCGTTGAGGAACATGTACTCCGAGCACGGGTTCGACGCATAGATGCGGTCCGTGTTCGACGACGTGTGCCAGTCATTGATCGCCGTGTCGTACTGAATGCCAGGGTCGCCGCAGACCCACGCAGCCTCCGCCATCTTGCGGAAGACTTCGCGCGCCTTGAGTGTCTCTACTGGCTCGCCGCCGACAACGGCGCGTGTCTGCCACGTGCCATCGCTCTCAACTGCCTGCATGAACTCGTCGGTGACGCGCACCGAATGGTTTCCGTTCTGGAAGAAGATGGAGCCGTAGGCCTCACCGGTGAAGCTGGCGTCGTAGCCCGCCTCAATGAGTGCCCAGGCCTTCTTCTCTTCGCTGACCTTGGAGTCGATGAACTGCACGATGTCAGGGTGCTGCACATCGAGGATCACCATCTTCGCGGCGCGGCGCGTCTTGCCACCGGACTTCACAACACCAGCGAAGGCGTCGAAGCCCTTCATGAACGAGACAGGGCCGGAGGCGGTGCCACCACCGCTCATCTTCTCTTTCGCGCTGCGGATCGGGGAGAGGTTGGAACCTGCGCCCGAACCGAACTTGAAGAGCATCGCCTCGGTCTTCGCGAGGTCCATGATCGATGACATCGAGTCCTGCACGCCGTTGATGAAACAGGCTGAGCACTGTGGGCGCTTCTCAACGCCAACGTTGAACCAGACTGGCGAGTTGAAGGCCATCTTCTGGTTGACGAGCAGGTGGGTCAGCTCGGCAACAAAAGCGGCGCGGTCCTCATCGGACTTGAAGTAGTGCTGCTGCTCAGCCCATGCGTCGATCTGACCGGTTACACGACCGATCAGCTGACGAACGCTCGTCTCGCGCTCTGGGCTTCCAACGTGGCCGCGGAAGTACTTGGAGACCACAACGTTGGTGGCGAGCTGTGACCATGAGGCGGGCACCTCAACGTCCTTCTGCTCGAAGACGCTCTTACCGCTCTCGTTGCCGATGGATGCGGTACGCGTCTCCCACTGAATTTCGTCGTACGGATGCGTGCCGGCAGTGGTCCAACGTCGATCCCAGGCGAGGCCCTTTGTGCCCTTGCCATCAAAGCTCAACGGTGGCAACGGCTGCGCCGTTGACTTCTCGATCGTCGCGTTTGTTGCCGCCTTCGCAGCGTCCACCAAGCCCGCCATGTTGCTCTCCCTCTTCTGCCTCAAATGTGAGGCTCAACCACCTCTGTTCCCAATCAACGATTGGGCGCACAGAGCCCCTGCCGTGTAGCAGCGGGAGACGAATCCTATGCCCCTTGTGGTGTGGCGTCAATCCCCCAACCACAACATATGGTGGTGTTACAGGGGAGTGTTACCGCACATGTTGTGGTTTGGCTGCATTTTGCCTTTGTTACAAAATCCGCCGCACGGCGCAGGCGCGGCCCACGCTCAGGGTGCGCTGCTCGCGAGGGAGAAGAGGCTTTGTTACAGCCCCGAGTAGGTGTGGAGGCCGGTGAACCAGAGGTTCCCCGAGTAGGTCAGCAGGACCGCCACAAAGCCGATCACCAGAAGCAGGGCGGCGGGTCGACCCTGCCAACCGCGCTGGCTACGGGCGTGGAGGTAGACGGCGTAGACCAGCCAGGTGGCGAGCGCCGACGTCTCCTTTGGATCCCAGCCCCAGAAGCGACTCCAGGCGATGGAGGCCCAGATCGATCCAAGGATGAGCATCCCCGCGAAGAGGGGGAAGGCGACGGTGACGGCACGGAATGCAACAAGGTCGAGACGCTTTGCTGGCGGCAACCAGCTGAAGCGATCGGTCTCACCTTGCAGAAGATAGGCAACGCCAGCGGCGAAGGCGAAGGCGAAGATGCCGTAGCTCAACATTGCCATGCCGACATGGATGGTGAGTAGAAACGGATGCTGTAGCGCTGGCACCAGATCAACCACCGCATTCGGCAGTGTCGTCGCGTAGGCGAGCAGTGCGAGTGCCACACCGTAGGCGATGGTGCTAAGCGCTGGCAGGCGTCGCTTGCGATCGAAGAAGATCGCTGCGGCGCAAATGCCGAAGGCAAATGAGATCGTGAACTCATAGAGATTTCCCCACGGCCCGCGGCCCACAACGATGGCGCGTGTGATGAGAGCAACGCCCAGTGATCCAGTTGCGATGACGGCGAGTGCCGCTGCGATCGCACTGATCGGACTCGTCGATTCGGCGGAGGTCGGCGCGCCACCATCGAGCTGCTCGGCGAGGTTGCCGCGCATCGATGCTGCGGCGATAGCGAGTCGTGGCGTAACGGCGCGATCGCCTTGGGCTACGAGGACTAGGTGCACGACATAGAGGGCGAAGGCGCCGACGAGGGCAATCGCCCCAACGACAACGAGATAGAAGGAGAGGGTCGCCATTTAGGCGCGAGCCGCGCCGCCAGGAGGCGGTCCAGCGGGGCGCTCAACGGCGATCAACGTTCGGGCGCGAAGCTCGAGGCCGCAGGCATCGCAGGTGCTGCGCTCGGCCACTCGAACCGCGAGGCAGCTGGGGCAGGCGATCAGGAGCGGCTCGCCGCGGAGCGAACGGGTGCTTCCATTTGGATAGATGGCCGCCTCACTGGTGGCGTACGGGCGTCCGGCGGGGAAGAGTGGTCGCCCATCGGCATCAAGCGGGGCGGGGGTGGGGAGTGGTGCGCCGATCTTCAGCTGCGGGCCACGTTTGGTGATGCCGACCAGCGTCCAGATGCCACCCGTGGAGAGGAGCCAGAGCAGAACGAGAGGGGCGATAAAGAGCGGAAGGAGACCGATCAGGGCGGCCCAGTCTGGGGTGACGAAGGCGGGGACGATCGTGCTCAGCCAGGCGAAGAACCCGGC
>JBAXLC010000101.1:0-3154 GCA_037135015.1 bacterium
CGCGCCGCGAGTACGACCGCATCATCGCCATGCGCGCCGGTCTCGAAGAGGCGTAGGCGCCAATGAACGGCGAGAGCGGCAGTGCTCCCCACGACGAACTCGCGATTGACCCCGAGATGGTCGCGGCCATGTGCCGCTCCTTCATCACCTCGCATGTGGCGAGCACTGGCGCTGAGCGCGTGGTGCTTGGCCTCTCCGGTGGCATCGACTCCGCCCTCGTTGCCTATCTAACTGCCGCCGCCATTGGCGCAGATCGCCTCGTGGCCGTGCTGATGCCAACCGCGTCGTCATCCCCCAGCTCAAAGGCTGACGCGGAGGCGATCGTGCGCGACCTCGGCTGCCAGAGCGAACTCATCTCGATTGAGGCTCCGCTGGCGGCGCTGATCGCGAACCTCCCCGCAGGTGAGAGCGTGACTCCAGTGCGTCGGGGGAATATGGCGGCACGCCTCCGCATGACCACGCTCTATGACCGCTCTGCCCTGCACCGCGGGGTTGTCGTTGGCACGGGGAACAAGAGCGAAATCCTGATCGGCTACTCCACGATCTTCGGCGATGCCGCCTCTGCATTTAACCCGATCGGCGATCTCTACAAGACGCAGGTGGGCGAGCTCTCGCGCCATCTCGGCGTGCCGATGCAGATCATTGAGAAGGCACCGAGCGCCGATCTTTGGCCTGGGCAAACCGACGAGGGCGAGGGTGGGTTTGATTACCCAACGCTTGATCGCGTGCTCTATCGCATCGTTGATCGTCGCCTGCCACTCGAGGATGTGATTGCGGAGGGCTTTGATCGCGACTTCGTCCTACGAGTGAGCGAGATGATTCGTCGATCGGAGTTCAAGCGCCAGATGCCACCGATCGCCAAAGTGGGGGGGCGGAGCAGTGGGAGTGACTATCTCTACCCTCGGCGGCGCCCAAAGCTTGACTGACGAGTTGCGTGGCGGTGGCGCAACGCCTGGAGCGTTGCACATCGTCTCCACCCCGATCGGCAATCTCGCCGATCTCACGCCGCGTGCCGCTGCAGTGCTTCGCGAGGTCGGACTGATCGTTGCTGAAGACACGCGTGTCTCTCGCCCGATGCTTGCCAGCATTGGCGTGCAGACAGAGGTGACGGCCCTTCCAGGTTTCGATGAGGCCGACCGAGTTACGCCCATCATTGCTCGCTTGCAGTCTGGCACCGCGGTCGCGCTGATCAGCGACGCTGGCACACCACTGATCAGCGACCCAGGCGGAACGCTTGTCGCCGCTGCAGTCGCTGCGGGGATCCGCGTGATTCCTATCCCTGGTGCATCGGCCCTCCTTGCGGCGGTTGTCGCCGCAGGTGTCACTGGCCCACGCTGGTCATTCGAAGGATTTCTTCCCCGCAGTGGCGTTGATCGCACCAAGGTGCTTGGTGCGATCGCGGCTGATGAGCGCGGCACCGTGATCTATGAGGCGGGGCCGCGTGTGGCTGCGACACTTGTTGACCTGGCGCACGTGTGTGGTGACGACCGGGTTGGAGCTGTCTGTCGCGAACTCACCAAGTTGCACGAGGAGATTCGCCGCGGCACCCTTGGCGAACTCGCTGCGGCGGTGAGCGCGCGGGAGATTGATGCACGCGGTGAGTTCGTGATCGTTGTCGGCGCGCAGGAGGCAGCAGATCTGCCGAGTACCGACGATCCCGAAGGCCCCTATGCGGCGGCACTCGAACTCGTAGAGCGCGCCATCGCAACGGGTGAGTCGCGCAGCGCGGCGATTCGACGCATCGCAACCCTCTGGGGGCTTGAACGTCGACGCCTCTGGAACCTCGCCCATGACGACGCGGCACCAGAGGGCATCGACCCCGAGATCTAGGCGCGAACCGGCGCGATCTCCTCGCCGTACTCGGCTTCACCAAGATCGGTTGGCTCCGACCCTTGCGCCACCGGGTCACCAGATTGCGGCTTTGGCCCGAGGAACTCCAGGCGATTCACGATCACCTCGGTCATCCAGCGACGCGACCCTTCGCTCTCCCACTCGTGGGTCTTAAGGCGCCCATCGATGCTGACCAGCGAGCCGGCCTGCAGGTGCGCAGCGGCAATCTCAGCGAGCTTCTCCCAGAAGACCAGACGGTGGAACTCCGTGCGCTCTTCGCCGCCACGGAAGTCGTGGGTTGCGACACTCCCCACCGCGACCTTGGAGCCCGACGGGAGCGATTTCAACTCGACGGGCTTGGTGATCCTGCCGGCGAGCATGACCTTGTTCATTGCGCCTCCTGATGCGGCAGCGGCCCGGGTCACGCGACCCGCAGGAGCCGAACGCCTGCCCTGGCACCCTCTCACCGTGCGGATACTGCGGGCGTATCGCGCCGCGGTCGCGCTCTTCTGCGACAATCGCCCACGATGCGGTACTACCTAACAACGGCCATCGCGTATGCCAACAACAAGCCTGGCCTGCACACGCTCTATGAGGTGATCGGCGCCGACGCCATCGCTCGTTGGCGCCGCATGCGCGGGGACGAGGTTCGCTTCCTGACCGGTACAGATGAGTACTCGGTCAACATCGCCGCCCGCGCCGCAGAGGAGGGGATGAGCCCAAAGGCCTTCGTCGACGCGAAAGTCGCGCTCTTCCAGGCGAGCGAGGCGAAGCTGCTGATTAGCCCGGACCGGTTCATCCGCACCACCGATGCTGACCACACCCTCGCCGCGCAGGAGATGATTCGACGCTCGTTTGCAGCGGGAGACATCTACGTCGGCAGTTACGAAGGCTGGTACTGCCCGAACGAAGGGTTCCGTAACGCAGACGACGTCGTTAAAGAAGGCGACAAGACCGTCTGCCCGAACCATCCCGGTATTCCGCTGCAGTGGCTGACAGAGCGCAACTGGTTCTTCAAACTGAGCGCCTATCAGGAGCGCCTTGAGGCCTGGCTGACGCAGGACCCATCGCCCGTGCAGCCCGAATACCGCCGCAACGAAATGCTCGGATTCGTGCGCCAGGGGCTGGAGGATTTCTCGATTAGCCGCGAAGGGGCAGCGTGGGGGATCCCATTCCCCATTCATGAAGATGGGAGCAGCGCGCTGACCGCAACTGGCGAAGGCGATCCGAAGGCCGGCACCATCTACGTCTGGTACGACGCCCTGATCAACTACCTCACTGGTGCCGGCTTCCCAGCGGAGGCTGCGGGCGCGCCATGGTGGCC
>JBAXLC010000102.1:0-3137 GCA_037135015.1 bacterium
GAGCGCATCGTCCCCATTGGTGAGCCGGCCCTCGATGCGATTCAGGCCTACCTCAGTCACGGGCGCGAGATTCATCAGCAGGCGCCGAGCCGTGCGAGTGGATCCGCCCCCGAGCCGAAGGCGCTCCTCTTAGCGCGTGGCGGCGTGCGGCTGCGGAGGGAGTCGGCCTGGTCGGCGATTCGTACTGCGGCTGTGGCGGCAAGCCTTGGACGTGAGATCCACCCCCATACGCTGCGCCACTCATTTGCAACGCACCTCCTCGATGGCGGGGCAGACCTCCGTGTGGTGCAGGAACTCCTCGGTCATGCCGATATCGCAACGACGCAGCTCTACACCCACCTTCTAGGCAGCCACGTGCGGGATTCGTATCGGAAGGCCCACCCGAGGGCCTAGGCAGCCCGCGAGGCGGTAGGATTCGGCTGTGAATGTTGCGACTCGTGCCCACCGACTCCAGCAGGTGCTCTCGCACCTTCAGGCAGTCGGCCATGAGCAGGTAGCCCGCCTTGGCCTCGTCAAGCCTGTCGGTGCAGCAGGCGATGCGCACCTCCAAGCGTTACGGGCGACACCACGAGCGCGACGCGCCTTCGCCGCTGCGCACCCCGCCGACCAGGCCTCCGCAACGCGTACCGCGGCCAGCCTTCGGCGTCTCGGCGCGAAGGGGGATGACCAACTTGCAGCGCTCCTCCATGACCTTCCTAAGGGAGAGGTCGGCCTGCTGCCACGTGTGCTCCACGTGCTCGAGGGCTCACCGCTCACAGGGCGGGCGCGTGGCCCCTTTGCGCGCGCACGACAAACGTTGCGACTCCACGCATCCGCTGCACCGGTGCTCGCTGCGAAGCTTGGCGCCCCGCGGGGCACCGTCACGATTCTTCAGGAGCTTGCGCGCCAGGAGTCGCGCACCGCTCATCGAGGGCGAGCCACTGGAATTGATGCACGCGCTCGACTACTCATTGACCTCGACAGCGGAGTGACGCGATGAGCGTTCGCGGCATCGCAGAGGGCTTTGAGCTCCCTGATCCATCGGTCCCCGACATTGAGGGGGTCATCTTCCGCAGAGAGCAGGGCGGACTTTTCGGTAGAACGCGCTCCTACGTGGCGCTGGGGGAGTTCAGCGGACCGTACGGCTTACTGCTTGCCCTCATCGAGCGCGATGAGTTGGATGTGCGTCGCGTGCCACTCGCCGGGTTTGCCGACGAGTTTCTGCGCTACTTCGCCGAGATTCCTGACGATCGACTAGAGACACTCTCGTCGTTTGTTTCGGTGGCGGCGCAGCTCATTGTGCTCAAGAGCCGCGCACTCCTGCCACGCCCAATCGCGGCCGCCCCAGACCTTGTGAATGATCTTGACGTCGAGGATGAGGCCGACACGCTGCGCATTCGGCTGTTGCGGTACCGGGTCTTCCGTGACGCGGCGCGCGTCTTGGGCGATCGCCTGATGCAGCCACTCTGGTACCGCGAGCCCCCAACGCGCCAACTCCCCGGCCCGAAGGCGGCGCCTGTAGAGCCCGTCGTGCCAATGAAGTCAGACCCAAAGCGCCTCCTTCGCGCCATGGTGCGCATCGCTTTGCGGCGCAAGCCGCTCGCCGCCCTCTCCGCCGCCCCTGTCGGCATGAAGGTCTCCATTAGCGACCGGCTCTCTGCCATCCGTGAGGCGGTCCGCCTCAACGGTGTCGTGGGGGTGGACTTTGAGACTCTGCTCGGTGATCGCCAAGACCGATCGTTCATTGCCGTGACATTCTTAGCCCTCCTGGAGCTCTCCAAGCGGCGAGAGGTCGAGGTGCGTCAAGATGCGCTGTGGGGGCCAATCACAATTCTGCAGGGGGTGAGCGAATGAGCGACGAAGGACAGAGCGTAGCCGCAGCACCGTGGGTGGCCACCGTCGAAGATCTTGAGGCCCTCCTCTTCGTCGTTGATCGTCCGATCACCCGGCGGGAGGCTGCGAAGCTCCTTGAGGCGTCGAAGAGCGACCTTGATCGCCTCGTAACGGCGCTCACCGAAAATCTTGCACAGCGCGGTATCACCCTGATCACGCATGGCGACGAGCTACAGCTGGCCAGCGGTGCAGAGCAGGCGCGCGCAGTCCTCGCCTGGGTCGGAACAGGTGGCTCTGACCTTACGGCGGCCCCACTCGAGACACTCGCCGTGATCGCCTATCGCCAGCCGGTCACCAAGGGTGGCATCGAAGAGATTCGCGGCGTTGATGCTGACTACGCCCTTCGCGTGCTCCTTGAGCGTGGACTCATTGAAGAAGCCGGACGCTTGGAGACTGCCGGGCGGCCGATTCGCTACGCAACGACGCTTGAGTTCCTTCGCCGATTCGGCCTCGGCTCGCTCGCCGACCTGCCTGCGCTTGAGGGCGATGCCGAGGCACTGCGCCACATGGACTTGCGCAGTGAGGCCTCTGACTCATCAACTGAGCGTGGCGACGAAGCTGATGCAGACACCAATGCGCCGAGCACGCCTGCGCAAGAGGACGCCGCAACTGACTGATCTGATTCGGGTCAACGTCCTCGTTGCCGAACGCTCTGGCCTCTCTCGTCGCGGTGCCGACACGGCCATCGCCGGACATCGTGTCACTACGGCGGGGCGCGCCGTGGCACTGGGGGAGCGCCTCGATGCGTTAGCCCCTCTTGAGCTGGATGGCAAAGCACTCGCAGCGAAGCCGCGCCCCTCTGTAGAGACTGGCGATGAGCTGGGCGGCGCTGAGGTGTTCGCCTGGTACAAACCGGTCGGCGTCACCACCACGCACGCTGATCCTTACGCCACCGTCACCCTGCCACAAGCGCTAACGCCCGCGCTCGGCGCTGAGCGCGCAGCGCGCATGCTTTCCATCGGACGGCTTGATCGCGAAAGCGAAGGGCTGTTGCTCCTCACGGAGGAGCGTCGCGTCGTCTCGCCCTTGGCGCACCCCCGTGCCGGTCTGCGTCGTGCCTATGCCGCGGCAACGAAGGCGATGGTCGCGGAGACCGAGTTTCAACGGCTACGTGCAGGGATTCGACTCACAGATGGCTGGGCGCATGCGATCGAGGCACGCGGTGTTCACCGTGATGACGATCTTCCAGAAGACGTGCGCGGCGGCGATATGGATCCGGGGCAGTGGAGCTTCATCTCCATTGGCGAGGGGCGACACCATGAGGT
>JBAXLC010000103.1:0-3064 GCA_037135015.1 bacterium
CTGGCTCCATCACCGCAATTCGCCCACGGCGCGATGGTGTGATTGCCGACTATGTCGTTACCGAGGCGATGCTCCGCTACTTCATCAAGAAGGGCACCGCCGGACGATTCTCGTTCGGCCGACCAGACGTGCTCGTGAGCGTTCCAGCTGGCTCAACGTCGGTAGAGAAGCGCTACGTGCTCGACGCCGCGCGTCAGGCTGGCGCAGGGAAGGCGTTCCTCATTGAAGAGCCGATGGCGGCGGCGATCGGTGCAGAGCTGCCGATCAGCGGCCCGTCGGGGAACATGATCGTCAACATTGGCGGCGGCACCGCCGAGATCGCCGTCATCTCACTCTCTGAGATTGTGGTGAGCAAGTCCCACCGCGTTGGCGGTAATCGCTTCGACGAAGCGATCGCGCTCTACATTCGCCGCAAGTACAACCTGATGATCGGCGATCGAACCGCCGAGCAGGTGAAGATTGAGATCGGCAGCGCCATGCCGCTCGAGGAGGAGCTCACAATGAGCGTGAAGGGCCGCGACATGATCGCAGGCTTACCGCGCGAAGTGAAGATCACGTCGACCGAAATTACCGAGGCGCTTGAGGTGCCGCTGCGCAACCTCACCGACGCGATTCGCGCGGTGCTGGAGCAGACGCCACCTGAGCTGAGCGCCGACATCATCGACAAGGGGATCGTGATCTCTGGCGGCGGTGCGCTGCTCCGCAACATTGACCGCCTCATCACCACGGTCACCGGTGTCGCTGCGCACATCGCTCCGGACCCGCTGAGCTGCGTTGCGAAGGGGACGGGCATTGCGCTCGAACACTTCGACCAGTTCGCGAAGTCCATGACCAGCGAGGCCTAACCCTATGGCGGCCCGCGCCGTCGTTGACCTGCACTGCCACACCAGCGCAAGCTTCGACTCCCTGAGCGACCCAGTCGCCGTTGCCCGAACCGCAGCCCTTCGGGGAATCACGCACCTCGCCATCACCGACCACGACCGCATCGATGGCGCCTTACGCGCCCGCGACGCTGCCACACCAGGACTCACGGTGATCGTTGGCTCTGAGGTGCGCACCGCCCAGGGCGACCTGATCGCCCTCTTCCTCGAGCGCCCCATCGCCGCCGGCCTCCCCGCGAGCGAGGCGATCGCCGCCATTCGCGACCAGGGCGGGCTCGTAGGGATCCCGCACCCGTTCGACGGCTGGCGCGGCTCGCTCCTTCGCGATGAGGCGGCCCTCTCGCTGCTAAGTGAGGTTGACTGGATCGAAGGCTGGAACGCCCGACTGGTGGCGCCAGGCGGCAACCAGCGCGCCTCCGAACTTGCCGTATCTCGCGGCATTCCATCGGTTGCTGCAAGTGATGCGCACACACTGCTGGAGATCGGCGGCGCCGCCACAATCATGACTGGTGACCTCAGCACCGCTGCCGGATTTCATTCAGCGCTGCACGGCGACCTCACCCGCATCACCGGTCGTGGTGCACTCCTTGCGCGACTCTTCACGCCGATCGCAAAGCTGGTCAATGCCACGCGCGGAAATCGTCGCGTCAGCCCAGGCGTGACCTTCGGCGAACGCTAGGCGATCGGATGCTGCTCGCTCGACTTACGCGTCGCTCCACCATCTTCGCCCTGCTCCTGACGGTCATCCTTGTGGCCGGCGTGGTGCGCGCGGCGACATCGTTTGATCTTGCAGAGGTCGCCGCAACACTCAACCGCGCCAACCCTGTATGGCTTCTCGTTGCGCTCGCAGCAAGTTGGAGCACCTTCCCGCTACGAGGGTTGCGCTGGCGCATGATCCTCTCCGCATCAGGGCTAAACATCTCGCGACGTGCCGCAACAGAGATTCTCACCCTCTCGTTCTGGGTGAACTGCGTCTTGCCAGCGAAGATGGGCGATGTCTATCGCGGTTGGCTACTGAAGCACAATGGCGCAACGTCGTTTGGTAACGCTGTCGGTACGGTGATTGCGGAGCGACTTGTTGACCTTGCCACCGTTGCACTCCTTGGCGCGGCGTCGACCTTTGTGGCATTCGGCGGGAAGTTGCCGCCAACTGCACTTGCGCTCACCGCGATTGCGCTCGGCGTCGCCGCGGCCACAACTCTGCTTCTCCTCGTCGCGCGCGGCTTCGCGGCCGCGCTCATCTACGCACTGCCGATCCCCGATGTGATCAAGAACGGCTTCACCAACGCTGCTGCCTCGCTGCGCGCAGGAAGCGGGGGCCGCGTGGTTCGCAACGCCTTGCCGTTCTCACTAGCTATTTGGATCGGTGAATCTGTTCGACTCGCCGCTGTCGCTATGGCACTCGGGCTTTTTGTGGTGAATCCTGCGGCTGGTCAGATCGGCATCGCGAGCACCATCTTTGTGGCGCTCGTCTCCGCGGTGCTCACCGTAGTGCCATTTACGCCAGCGGGGATCGGCATCGTTGAGGCGGGGATGGTTGGCATACTTGTCGCACTCTTCGGCTTCTCGCCCGAGTCAGCAATCGCACTCGCGCTGCTCGATCGCTTGGTTGGTGTTGGCAGCTTGGTCGTTGGTGGCGGTGCGCTCTTCGCCCTCTCGCCGTATCGGCGCGGCGCTGGTTCGCTGCGCTAGCGCTTCTTCTTCTTCGCGACAGGCTTCTTCACAGCAGGCTTCTTTACGGCCGGTTTCTTTGCAGCTGGCTTGGCGGCAGGCACTGGCTTCGTTGGAACCTTCTTCACCTTCTTGACCTTCGGCTCTTCGGCGGGGAGTGGTTTCAACTTGAGCGTGCCTTCAGAGAGCTGCAGGCTGCGCTCAATGTTGAGCTTGTCCCAACCCTCTTCCATGCCAGGGGTCTCGAGGTAGTAGTTCACGTGCGCGAGGCGCGGATGGCGAATCAGCGCTGCGAGACCGCGCGTGCCAACCTCGCCACCGCCAATGTGTTGGTGTCGATCGAGCTTTGAGCCGTGCGCCGCCTTGCTGTCGTTGTAGTGGATCATCACGAGCTTCTCGAGGCCGATCTTCTTGTCGAACTGCTCGACGAGTCGGTCTACCTCGTCGTCACCCTTCATCTCAACACCAGCACCCCAAAGGTGGGCGGAGTCGAGGCAGTAGGCAACGCGCGA
>JBAXLC010000104.1:0-3010 GCA_037135015.1 bacterium
TCAAAATCGGTCGACTGAAAGGTCATGTGGGTTCGACTCCCACCTTCGGTACCAAAGCCACCGCCCCGCTACGATAGAGGGGCCGAAGTGGCGAAATGGCAGACGCATCCGACTTAAAATCGGCCGGTCGATGAGATCATGCGGGTTCGAGTCCCGCCTTCGGCACCAACGTCATCAAAGGGAGGCAACATGAGCGAGAAGGCATTCACCCCGCGCGCCGATCGCCCTACCCTCATGCGCGAACATGCCGCCGCCCGCGCAAAGCGCGCCGCAGCAGCTGCAGGATCGGCTGAATGGCGTACCGCCGCGGCAGAGGTCGCAGCAATTGAAGTTGAGATTGCGAAGTTTGAGGCGCTGCGCGTTCCGCCAGCGCGTGTTGCGCGACCTGAGGCGAAGGGGAAGTAGCGTCCCGTCGGCTTAGCTGCCGAGGATCGCCCCAACAACCAGCCCAACAAGGAGCGCTCCCATTGCGGGCCTCGAGGCGAGGAAGGCCGCACCAACATGCCAGAGCGGCCAGAGCGGATAGCCCGCAGGCGGTGCGGCTGGACGCGGTGCAGCAACAATCTTCAGTGCTGGCAACGCAGAGATCGCGCCGAGTCCGGCGAGTGGCGCCACGAACCACGGGAAGATACCGATCGCAGGGATGGCAAAGATTGCGATCCCGATATAGCCGCCAGCGATGAGCACCGTTGTGAAGGCGCGGGCACGTCGCTCACCGATGCGAACGACAAAGGTCTTCACGCCGCGTGAGCCATCTGCCTCGATTTTGTCGAGATGCTTCCCGAAGAGGACGGCGGTGACGAAGAGTGCCCATGGCAGCGTGGCGATCAGTGCGGTTGCATCAACAGAGCCAGTGGCTGCGAGATAGGTGCCGCCACCCATGAGTGGGCCCCAGACAATGAAGGCGGAGAGTTCACCGAGACCGCGTCGCTTCAGGCGCAGTGGTGGATCGGTATAACCCCACGACAGGATCAGGCCGGCGATCGCAAAGGCGCCGAGGAGTGGCTCGCCACGAATGACCATTGTGAAGCCACCAAGGATCGCGGCCAGCGCCGTCAAAATGCCGATCGCAATGAGTAGCGTGCGGCTCGACATGGCGCCCGAGGCGATCGGATGCGGTGAGTAGTCGGCGCGCGGGTACCCGGGTCGATCGAGGCCGTCGTGATAGTCGCGCCAGTCATTCGCCAGGTTGTTTGCCGCGTGGGCGAGGTTCGCGCCAAGGAAGGCGGCGAAGCCGAGAAGGATGCCGCTGACGGCGTTGCCGCCAAACGAGGCATCACTGATCTTGCCGCTCCACCAGGCGAAGAGCAGGCCCTGCCCTGCGCCAAGAATCGTCAGCGGAAGAACCGAGGCGCGTGTGAGCAGCAGCGCTCGCGCAGCGACCGACATGGTTCGCCAATCAACGCCCTCTGGGGCGGACTGTCGCAGGAGTACGGATGCGTAATCTTTGCTGCTCATGCCCCTATTCTCCCCTCTTCTTTAGAATTCTGCAGGGCTGGATGTTCCTCAGGTTGCGGGGGAGATCAACTCCAACTCGATCCCGTCGCCGCCCACGCGGTCGCGCAGGATCGCGGGGAGGCCCACATCCCATGCCACACCGCTGCGCTGCTCCATCGGCAAGAGCTGGGCGCCGCCCGCCTGTGGGATATGCACCACAACACGAGTTCCGCCAGGTCGCGCACGCAGCTCCCCTTTCACGATCTCCATGGCGCGAATCGTCTCTTCAACGGACTGGCGCGCCTTGAACTTGATATGCAGTACCGCACCCGCAGGGATCTCCACGGGGTCCGGATTCGACATGGCCCCGACGAGCGGCTCAGCGAGTGGCGCCTCGACCGCGACGGACGCATCAAATTCGGCGGGTGCGCGCTCTGGCATGAGCGGCGCGCTTGCCTCCATCCCTTCAGGCACCATGCCCGCGAGAATCCCGCCGTTTGGGAGCGGCGCGACAGAGCGCTTTGCGTATCGTCGCCCGCCGCTCGAAACGGTGAGCTTGGAGCGGACTGCGTCGGCGCTGAGGCGGGATGCCTCTTCCCATGGAACGACGGATTCAACGAGCACGGACCACTCTTCCCCGCGCTGCTCAGTGCGACCGGCGATGAGAATCCCCTCACCCTCAATCCAGGAGCTCTTCGTTGACTCCCACACCTGCGGGAAGACCACGACCTCCATGCTCCCGGTGAGATCCTCCACGGTGACGATCGCCATGGAGGCACCCTTCTTGGTGACCATCTGGCGAATGCTCAAAACAATGGCGCCGAGGGTTGCCGTCTCATCGCGGAACGACTCATCACTAAAGTCACCAACAAAGGTGCCCACGTACGGCTGCATCACTGGCGCGAGCGCGTTCATCGGGTGATCGCTCAAATAGACGCCCATCAGTTCGCGCTCCCAGCGCAGTCGTTCGCGCGTCGAGGCCTCCGTAACGTGTGGGAGTGCGGGGATCCCCGCCCCAGCAAGCTCTGGCATCGCATCGAAGAGGCCGACCTGGCCAGCCGCGCGCTCCCGCTGCGCACTGGAGCCGCCAGAGATCGCGTCATCAAGGGCGAGCAGGATCTGCGCTGGATGGCCGAAGCGACGGAGTGCACCAACCTTCGCCAGCGCTTCAAGGACGCGCTTGTTCGCAAGGCGCAGGTCAATCCGCTCGCAGAACTCCTGCAGCGAGGCCGCCTGCTCCCCCGCCTCACGCGCCGCAACGATCGACTCGGCGGCAGTAGCGCCGACATTCTTGATTCCCAGTAGGCCGAAGCGAATCGCCTCCCCCTCTGGCTCAAAGTCGAGATTCGAGAAGTCCACATCTGGGGGGAGCACCGGAATGCTGAGGCGGCGGCACTCGGCAATTGCTGCGGCGACCTTCTCCTCTTTGCTGCGGAAGGCGTTCAGCACGCTGGTCATGTACTCCACGGTGTAGTTCGCCTTGAGGTACGCGGTCTGGTACGCGATCAGGCCGTAGCAGGTGGCGTGTGCCTTGTTGAATCCATAGTTTGCGAACGGCTCAAAGGCCTCGAAT
>JBAXLC010000105.1:0-3002 GCA_037135015.1 bacterium
GAGGGTTGGGGCCTCTACTCGGAGCGACTCGCCGATGAGCTCGGCCTCTATCGCAACGAGATGGAGCGCTTCGGCATGCTTCAGGGTCAGGCGCATCGTGCGGCGCGACTCGTCGTTGACACCGGCCTCCACGCCTTCGGCTGGAGCCGTGACAAGGGGGTCGAGTTCATGGAGTCCGTTGGGCTGCCACGAACCGATGCTGAGATTGAGACCGATCGCTACATCGCCTGGCCAGCCCAGGCGCTCTGCTACAAGGTCGGGCAGCGTGCCATTCAGCGCACGCGCGCCGCAATCGAGAAGCGCGATGGCGACAAGTTCGACATCAAGTCGTTCCACGATCACGCCATTGGACACGGCCAGATTCCACTCCCGGTCTTTGAGGCCGAGATGCCGAACTGGGTCAAGCCGAAGGCATGAGCAACGCTGGGGGGACCGCGGGCGCGGCTCGCGGAACCTCCCGGCGAACGGTCGGGATCCTTTGCGCGATCGGCGCCTCACTCGCATGGGGCTTCGGATCGACAACGTCGGATTACGTCCTTTCGGCGGGGGTGGGGAACGACACGTTCCTGGTCATTGAGCTTGGCGTCGGCTTCTTCGTGCTGCTCGTGCTCGGCGCACTCCGTGGCGAGCTGAGCGGCTTCCGGCACCCAGGGCTGCTGCGCGCCTCTTCGACCGGGATTATTGAGCCGTGGGGCGCGTACACGCTCGGTAACGTTGGCATCATCTTCTCGAGCGGCGCCTTCGTTGCGCTCGTCTCGTCACTGAATCCCGTGCTGATCGCCATTCTGGCCGCCCCGTATCTGGGCGAGAAGGTGAGTCGCCGTGCGGCCATCCTGATGGTCGTTTCGATCGTTGGCGTAAGCCTCGTGGTCGGCGGCGCTGGCGTCGCAGGCACGCTCAAGCCAGAGGGGATCATCTTTGCCATCCTCGGCCTCTTTTGCGGTGCGGCCTACGTGCTCCTCTCCTCAAAGCTGGTGCGCACCGTGCCGGTACTGCCACTCGTTGCCTCGCAGCTTCTGGTGGCGGCACTCGCCTCGCTCGCTCTGCTGATCGTGCGCGTCACGATTTTTAACGGCGATCTTCAGCTGCCAACGACCGAGATGCATTGGGCCGTCTCGGTTGCAACTGGCGTTTTCGGTGGTGCTGCACCGTTTATCTTCTATCTCGAAGCGACACGACGCATCCCTACAACAACGGTGAGCCAGTTCAGCACACTGGTGCCAGTGGTCGCGCTGATTGGCGGCGTGATCTTCTTGAGCGACGTCACCACACCGATTCAGCTGGTCGGTACGGCCATCGTGGTGGTCTCCCTTTCGCTCCTCGCTCGCTACGCCCGCGCGCACTGAGGTGGAGGCGTTCCTGCTTTCGGCGGGGGTAATCTTCCTTGCGGAGCTTGGCGATAAGAGTCAGCTGATGGCGATGGCCTTCGCCGCGCGCTATCGATTCTGGCCGGTGATGATCGGGATCACGGGCGCCACGCTGCTCGTGCACGCAGGCTCCGTCTTCATCGGCCGCGTTGCCGCTACGGCACTCCCCGTCGATGCCATCAATCTCGCGGCGGGGGCCGCCTACCTCGGCTTCGCTGTTTGGACCCTGCGGGGCGATGAGCTCGGCGACGAAGACCAGGCGCGTGCCACGCGCGTTGGCCGCTGGGCGATCCTGGTGATCGGCACCTCGTTCTTTCTCGCCGAGCTCGGTGACAAGACGATGCTCGCCACGATCACACTCGGGGCTACCCACGAACCGATCGGTACCTGGCTCGGATCCACTGTTGGGATGGTGCTCGCCGATGCCCTCGCCGTTGGCGCCGGATCGCTGCTCGCCACACGCGTTGCCCCACGCACGATTGCACGCTTCGCTGCCGCCTCGTTCGTGATCTTCGGACTCCTCCTCGCCTATGAGGGAGCCCGCGGACTTCTCGGCCTTTAGGAGCTCGTAACGGCGCGTACGAGGAGAGCTGCCTTGCGAACTCGCCCCACTACCGGCCGATGCGGTCGCCGCACTCCAAAGCCGTCGCGCTCGATTTGTCGCAGGATCTCGCGATAGAGGTGCGCCGCCACACGAATGGAGCGGCCGCCGTTCTGTAGGAATCGGATCCCTGCTGCACCAGCCTCGTAGTCGGCATCGGCTCGGACAATCTCTGCCTTGTACAAGTCGTGCCGATCACCATCGCGAAGCGAGGTCGGGCCGCTCGTGGCGGCCGGGTCGAGACCGGCGCGCCGTAGGGCGCTTGCAGGGAGATAGACCCGCCCGTTCGCAAGATCTTCGTCGATATCGCGCAGGATATTCGTGCGCTGCATTGCCCCACCAAGGGCTCGAGCAGCGAGGTCTGCCTGGGAACTATCGCCTTCGCGCACACCGAGGAGTGCCGCCATCAGTCGCCCGACGGTGCCCGCTACCTGGTAGCAATAGAGATCAAGATCGGCGTCACTCTCCATCACGGGGCCGGCGAGGTCGCCCTCCATGCCGTCGAGAAATGCGCCGATCGCATCGGTTGGGAGTGACGGGGTGCGACGTTGCAGATCGACGAAGATCGCCAGCTCATCACCGCCAGCAGTGTCGATCGCCCCGCTGTTGAGCCAGGTGCGGATCGCAGCTAGGCGTCGCGCTGCGTCGGTGCGTTGTGCCGAGCCGCTCGGCGCCTCAAGGTCGACCAGATCATCCAGGCGACGCAGCGCCAGATAGAGCAGGTTGATGTCGTCGCGAACGTCGCGGGGGAGGAAGCGTGCCGCCAGGGCGAAGCTGCGCGCCACGCGATTGATCGTTGCCTGTGCCTCGGGGAGGAGCGCCGCCACGCGCAGATCGCGCTGGGGGGTCATGCGATTACGGGCGGACGAGATTTCCGGTCGGGCCAGTGGCGCGCGACGTGAACGGCGCAGGGTAGTCCCCACGAATTAGATCTTGGGTGACCTGCGAGGTGAGGAGCGCCCCTGGCATCCCTGCGCCCGGGTGCGTGCCGCCGCCAACGTAGTAGAGGCCGGCGATTGTTCGGTCGCGGTTTG
>JBAXLC010000106.1:0-2781 GCA_037135015.1 bacterium
CGCGCTTCATGCGCTCCTTCCCCTCTTTCTGCTTCTCGAGCAGCTTCTTCTTTCGGGTGATGTCGCCGCCGTAACACTTCGCCAACACGTTCTTGCGTACGGCCTTCACCGTCTCGCGCGCGATCACGGTGCCGCCGATCGCCGCCTGAATCGGCACCTCGAACATTTGGCGCGGAATCAGCTCTTTCAGTTTTGCTGCGAGATTGCGGCCGGCACTCTGCGCGCGGTCGCGATGGATGATGGTGCTGAGTGCGTCGACCGGTTCGCCGTTCACGAGAATGTCGAGCTTCACCAGCGGTGCGACGCGATACTCGGATTCAACATAATCGAGTGAAGCGTATCCCTGCGTGCGACTCTTGAGCTGGTCAAAGTAGTCGACGATCAGTTCGGCGAGCGGAATCTGGAAGCGCATCACCACGCGCTTCTCATCGAGATACTCCATGCCGTCAAAGATGCCGCGCTTGTCGGTGGAGAGCTCCATGATCGTGCCGATGTAGGTCGATGGGGTCACAACAGAGGCGGCCACCCAGGGCTCGCGAATCTCGTCGATATGGTTCGGGCTTGGGAGCTGGGCGGGGTTGTTGATCAGCAGCTCCCCCTTCTCATTGTTGAGCATCACCTGGTACTTGCAGGAGGGGGCCGAGGCGATCAGCTGCAGGTTGAATTCACGCTCAAGGCGCTCCTGCACGATCTCCATGTGGAGGAGGCCGAGGAAGCCGCAGCGGAAGCCAAAGCCGAGGGCGGCCGACGACTCCGCCTCAAAAGTGAAGCTGGCGTCGTTGAGGTGCAGCTTCTCGAGGGCTTCGCGTAGGGCTGGGTAATCCTCTCCGCTGAGTGGGTACAGACCGGCGAAGACGAGTGGCAGCGCGACCTGGTAGCCAGGAAGCGGTTCGGTAGCGGGGCTCGTTTGCGATGTGACCGTGTCGCCAACGCGCGCGTCGCGAACGCTCTTGAGTCCTGTGGCGATATAGCCAACCTCGCCGGCGACCAGCTCTTGTACTGGCACGTGTTGCGGTCGGAAATAGCCGAGCTCCACCGGAACACAGGTGACACCGGAGCCCATCATCTGAATGGGATCGCCCGCCTTGAGTCGCCCCTCTTGCACGCGGATGTAGTTCACGACGCCTTTGTATGTGTCGTAGTGGGAGTCGAAGACGAGTGCGCGCAGCGGCGCATCGAGTGGTCCACTTGGCGCTGGGATGCGCGCAACGAGCGCCTCGAGAATTTCGGCGATGCCGATGCCCGCCTTCGCCGACGCGAGGATGACCTCTTCCCGTGGAATGGCGAGTGAATCTTCCAACTCACCCATCACCATCTCAGGGTCGGCGGCGGGGAGATCGATCTTGTTAAGGACTGGAATGATCACCAGGCCGAGCTTCATCGCAAGGTGCACGTTGGCAAGCGTCTGCGCCTCGATCCCCTGGCTGGCATCAACGACCAAGATGGCGCCGTCGCAGGCCTGCAGGCTGCGTGAGACTTCGTAGGCGAAGTCAACGTGGCCAGGGGTATCAATCAGGTTGAGACCGTACGTGAGGCCATCGTTAGCCACGTAGTCCAGGCGCACCGCGCGCGCCTTGATCGTGATCCCCTTCTCGCGCTCCAGGTCCATGGAGTCGAGCATCTGCGAGGTCATCAGCCGGGCCTCCACCGTGTGGGTCGCCTCGAGCAGGCGATCGGCCAGGGTCGACTTCCCATGGTCAATGTGCGCGATGATGCTGAAGTTGCGCAGCCGAGACTGCGGGATGGTGCTCATGGCCTAAGGATCGCACGCTCTCGCCAGCGCCGCCGAAGGGCGCCTGCAGAGGAGCGTGGCGGAGCCTCTGCTACGATCGCCCGACGGCTCAACCGAGCCCCAGAAGCTGATGGAGTGACCAATGGGAAAGACCCCTCGTACGTACAAGGGTGCACGAACACCACAGTCGCTAAAAGAGGTTCGCGCCTCTGCCCGCCGCAACGCGGTGCAGCAGCCAAAGCGAACCGCCGCTAAGAGCCTCGTCGCGAAGGCGCTCGAGATCATTACCGGCCAGACCCAGGGCGACACCGCCGCCGCCGTCAACAAGGCGTCGAGCGCCCTTGACCGCGCCGCGAAGCACGGTGCTATTCACAAGAACGCTGCGGCTCGACGCAAGTCGCGCCTCGCCAAGAAGGCTGCCAGGGCGGCTGCCGCTGGCGGCGTGATGCCAAAGGTTGTGAACAAGAAGAAGTCGGCGCCAAAGAAGGTCGCCGCACCAAAGGCTGACGCAGCTGCTGCAAAGCCTGCTGCCAAGAAGGCGGCTGCAAAGAAGCCAGCCGCGAAGAAGCCTGCTGCCAAGAAGGCGGCGCCAAAGGCCTAAGCGAACGAATCGATCGACCGCCCGCTGCGCATCGCGCAGTGTGGCGGGACGACGATTAGGCGACCGGCTCCTCGCGCTTCACGCGCGGTGCACTCGGCCAGTAGAAGAGCCCGCCCAACAGCGCGAAGAGTGTCGTGCTGCCAATCAGCAGCCGCGCCGTTCCCATCTGGCCATCCCAATACCAATCGGTGAATGAGGCCACGTCGGTAATCCCCGCCTCGGCCAGCGCCGCCTGGCCACCATCGGCGCCCTGATAGCGCACGTACACGCACTCTGGCCCTGCCGCGCATTTGAACGAACCACCCTGCTTCTCGTCGCGGTAGCCCGGGTCAAGTGAGAAGAAGAAGAGCTTCACGGCAAGGAAGAGCGCAGCGAAGGTCACTGCGGTGATGGCGCCACTCCAACCGGCATTCGCAAAGATGCGACCAGGGCGACCGCGGAGCTGCCC
>JBAXLC010000107.1:0-2758 GCA_037135015.1 bacterium
GCGGCTTCCTTGACACCGTTGCCGCTCGGCTGCGCGCCGAGGGCTTTGACGTCTTCGTACCGCACGAGCAGTTCGCCGAGCAGAAGTTCATGCGCTCCGATGGCGACGCCGCCGCCGACGAGGTCTACGCCGTGGATCTTGCTGGCGTGATGGGGGCCAACGCGGTGCTCGCCTGGCTTGATGGCACCCAGGTCGACGATGGCACCTCCGTGGAGATCGGCATCTTCAGTCGCCTCGCCGCACAGGACCCTGCGCGCTACAAGGGGATCATTGGACTCAGTACCGACATGCGCGTTGCGCGCCGCAAGGGGCTCGTTCCAGCCGACGGCATCAACCTCTTCGTGGTCGGCGCGATCCGCGCATCGGGCGAGGTAGTCTGGTCCATCGACGAGGCGGTCGCCGCCCTCATTCGCCTTCGCGATCGCCCCTAAGTCACCGCAGCCGCGCTAGGATTCAGGCGTGAATCCGTTCTTCGCCCTCAGCCGAAACGTACTCCTGCGCATGAGTCGCGCCGCAGCGTTGGGCCGACTCGTACAACGCACCGCGTGGGGCCGCCGATCTGTTCGCCGCTTCGTTGCCGGCGACACGATTCCTGCTGCCGTTGAGGTCGCGCTCGACCTGAAGCGCCGCGGCTTCACTGTCACCCTCGACCGACTCGGCGAGGCCTCAACTGGCGCGAGCGCCGACAGCTACGCCGCCGATGCGAGCGCCCTCCTCACCGCACAAGCCGCTGCAGAATTGCAACCAAATGTCAGCGTGAAGCTCACCGCCATCGGCCTCAGCGAGGGGAACGCTGTTGCTGCCGCGCGGCTCGACCGCATCTTGGCGACAGCGCAGGGCGTGAGCGGCTTCGTGCGCGTTGATGCCGAATACCCACACAGCCTCGATCAACTGCACGACATCGTGTGCGCGGCACGTGCAGCTGGCCGACCGGTCGGTACGGTGGTGCAGGCAAATATGCAGCGCTCGGGTGCAGACCTTGAACGCCTGATTACCGCAGGCATCCCCGTACGCCTGGTGAAGGGCGCCTACGATCCAGGTGCGGAGGGGGTTGGCGACGTTGAGGCGGTGAATGCGGCCTACCTTGCCCTCGCAGAGCGACTGATCACAACGAACCTGCCGATTGCCTTCGGCACGCATGATGACCGCATCATCTCCAAGCTCGGTGCCGCTGCCCAGATACGCGGCGAGATCCAGTTGCTCTACGGCGTGCGCTCTGACCTTGCCGAACGACTCGTTGCGAATGGTTGGCGCGTGCGCATCTACACGCCGTACGGCCCCGACTGGTGGCCGTACTTGCTCCGTCGAATGGCGGAACGCCCAGCGAACCTGCGCTTCGTGTTGCGGAGTCTGGTCGGCCGTTAAGCCTTAGCTCTTGGTGAGCGAAGACTCCGTCTCGTCGCGGTGCTTCTTCAGGTACTTCATGAACGGCGTGCCGCCCGTACCAACATCTGTTGGGTTCCCCGTTGCCGCGGCCGCCTGGCGATTGATATACGTCGCGGCGTACTCCAGGTGCAGCGCGCGGAAGGCGCGCAGCACATCAACGGCACGATTGCGTGCCGCAACGAGCCCGGCCGGCGCGTTCTTGCCGAGTGCGACAACGCGGCTGAGCGCGGTTGGGCCAGCTTCGAACGCTTCGAGTAGTCCAACATGCTTGGTTGGCATGTAGCGACGCATCTGCATCAGGTAGGTGCGCAGCTCATCGGGTGCATGCTCCACACCGAGCACGGCATCGAGGCAGGGCACGATGGTGCTCTGCGCACCCGTTTCGCCGCGGAAGGACTGCGGCTTGCCGGCGTAGGCGGTGACCCCTTCGTACACCAGGCCACCTGGCAGGGCAGGGTTGTTGTGCCAGCCGAAGATGTACGGACGCACGCGGTGGTAGTAGACATACGGATCGCACGACTCAGGCATGCGCTGCATCGTCGACAGGATGCCGTCGAGCGCATCACCAAGGTCGCTTAACGCAACAGTTGCGCTGGCATCGTCGCCCGCTGAGATCGCCGTTTGCGCGCGTGCGCCTGCGGCGAGCGCCGCGCCCGCACGTCGTTCAATGTCGACGTGAATCAGAATGAACCAGGCCTCATCGAGCCCGCCCAAGAAGTGCTGCAGCAGCGCGATGTTGCCGAGCGCAATCGGGCCATCCTCATCAATGCGGCGCCAATTCCACAACGCATAGCTCGCATACGAGAGGATCGGCTCGCGACCGATCGCCGAAGCGACCTCATGCCACGGCACGGCGAGCCCGGCGGGGAGTGCGGTCGGTGCCTCTGGCTGGCCCCACACGTACGCCTGGCCGAGATAGCTCAGCGATCGCATCGCCGCCTCAAGGTCCTCTTCGGTATTCAGCAGATCGGCGCGAAATGGTGGGAGCGCCTCGATGATCTCGCGAATGCGGCCGGTTGGAATCAGGCTCGGCAGATTGCGCGCCGCCTCGTGCCACTCGGCATTTGCGAGTGGAATGGCGCTGCTGGGGTCGGCGATGGGGAGGAAGCCGCGCTCCGCTGTAACACCATAGGCGTGAAGGTCAACGGTGTGCCCCATAAATCGCGCTCCAATCCGCTCTTGATCGCCCGAATAGGCGTTACGTATAGGGTGCCTCGTCTGGCTCGCAGCGGGGGTGACCGTTGCGCGATCGGAGTGGGTCGGGTCGTCTATGATCGCCCTGCCGTCGGTCGGACTCCGCGCGACGACGCTCTGTGAACCGCGTCAGATCCGGAAGGAAGCAGCGCTAAGCGGATCGCGGCGGGCGCAGCGG
>JBAXLC010000108.1:0-2738 GCA_037135015.1 bacterium
GTTACTACGCAGCGCAGCGATCTGGGTGGCGAGATCGCCCGGCAGGATGCCGTCGCGACCGAGTCCAGTATCCACTTCAATATCGACGCTCAGTGGAGGGAGCCCAGCCAGATCCGCGCCCATCAGCTCACGTACCACTGCTGGGGATGAGACGGTGACACCAATTCCTGTAGCGGCGGCGTCGCGCAGGTGCGCAGGCGCCACACGCCAGAGGACCCGGACGGGGCTAGTGATTCCGGCGTCGCGCAACTCTTGCGCCTCATCAAAGGTGGCAACAAGAATGGCTCGCGCGCCAGCGTCGAGTGCGGCACGTGCCACAGGCACGGCGCCAAGGCCGTAGGCGTCGGCCTTCAACACCACGTCGAGGTGGCCGCCAGCTGGAAGCTTCCCCTTGAGCGCGCGCACATTCGTTGCGATCGCATCGAGCCGCACCTCTACCCAAGCATCACGCCCGAGCGCTGGTAGGCCGACCTCCTGAATGCGTTCGGGGAGCCCGCTCATCCCTGGGCCTTCCCTGCCGGCTCCGCCAGGAGGGCAAGCTCTTCGCGTCGCAGCGCCTTGATGCGCTCAATTCGTGCCAGGAGCGCCGTCTCGGCCGCATTGAGGTCTTCGCCGATCTGCGGCGGAAAGAGATAACGCCCGCCAGCGGTTCGCACGGCATAGGCGATCGCAATCGCATACTCACGCTCGTGGCTAATGGAGAGTGCGATGTGCTGGATGCCCAGCTGCGTCGCCCGTGCCGCCGCGCGATCGTGGAGACGAACGGAGGGCTGCCCAGTTGGCAGGCGCTCTACCTCGATCTCCTGCCAGCCGATCCCACGCACGCCAAGGCCAAGCACCTTCGAGACGGCCTCCTTTGCGGCCCAACGCCCAGCCATCGTCTCGGGTCGGCCACGAACGTACGAGCGTTCTGCGGCGGTAAGTACTCGGAGCTCAAATCGTTCTGGATGACGGCGCAAGACGTTTGCAATTCGGTCCACGCGAATGATGTCAATGCCAATCTCTGGCGTGATCGTTGCGTGCTCTCCCCCGTCCATCACTCGACGGTGACGGACTTCGCGAGGTTCTTCGGCTGATCGATATCGGCACCGGCGAGCAGGGCCATCTCATAGGAGAAGCGCTGCAACGGGATTGTGGCGATTAACGCGGCAATCTCAGGCCGTGCGGCAGGGATCACGACTGCATCGGTAGCGAAGCTTGACCAATCATTAACGCCAGAGAGGATTGCAATCACTGGTGCCGAGCGCGCACGTGACTCCATCAGGTTGCTCACCAGCTTTGGCAGAACTGGCGAGTTCAGCACCACCGCCACCACCGGGTGGTCGGCACCAAGAAGGCTGATCGGCCCATGCTTCATCTCACCCGCGGCCATTGCCTCCGCGTGAATGTACGCGAGCTCCTTCAACTTGAGCGCCCCTTCCAACGCGGTGGCAAGTCCAGCGCCGCGGCTGACGAACGTGAAGCCACTTGCGCTGAAATATTTCTTCGCAATCGCTGGAAGTGCGTCTGACGAGTCCAGCGCAGCAGACGCCATTGCTGGGATTGTGAGCAGTTCAGTCGACCACGATCGCAAGTCTTCTGTGGTGAGTACGCCTGCACGTCGCGCAAGGTCAAGCGTTACGAGCAACGTAACGAGCGCCTGCGAGGTGTAACTCTTTGTTGCAGCGACTGAAACCTCGGTGCCGGCTTGGAGTAGAACCACTGCATCAGCTTCGCGCGTCAGTGAGGAACCCGCAGCGTTTACGATCGCAAGCACCGTCGCACCAGCAGCTTTCGCGGTTCGAACGGCACCAAGCGTGTCGGCCGTTTCACCAGACTGGGAGACCGCGATGACCAGGCTGCTCGGACCCAGCGCCGGTGGGTCGTACCGGAACTCGCTCGCAATGGTCACACGCACTGGCACGCGCAAGAGACGTTCAGCAAGCGATGCCGCCGTGAGTGACGCGTAATATGCCGATCCGCAGGCAACGATCTCAATAGACCGCGCTTCGGCAATTGCGGGTGCGATCGCGTCGAGCTCACTGATTGCCACCCCATCGGCCGACACACGTCCGAGCATGGCGGCAGCGAGGGCACGTGGCTGCTCGTCCATCTCTTTGCGCATGAAGTGGTCGTACCCTTCTTTGCGCGCCGCTGCACCATCCCAGGTAATTGTTTCAACCTTTGGAGCGAACTTCGCACCTGCGGTGTCGTAGAGGGTGATTCCGCCTCGCTGCAGGTCGGCAAGGTCGCCGTCGCGCAGGAAGACGATCTTGTTCGTGTGCTCAAGGATGGCAACAGGATCGGAGGCGAGGAACTGCTCCCCTTCGCCGATACCAACCGCAAGCGGCGCCTCGCGGCGAGCCGCAATGATCCGACCTGGCTCGCCGCGGTGCATCACGACGAGTGCCCACTGTCCGTGGAGGCGAGGGAGCACGGCCGCCACCGCAAGGCGAATATCGCAACAATACTTCCATGACTGTTGGCAACAGTTGCGTGAGTGCAATCCGCGTTGAGCAAACAAAGATACCATCCTTGCAGTGATACTCACTGTCACTGCCAGTGCTACCAGTGCCAAGTCGCCCGACGTACTTTGGCGGCGGCACTGTCGACACTGTCGACGCGCTCTCTGCGTTTCACGTGGCACGTGCGCAGCTTGCGCCACGCCTCGAGCGCGGTACGCTGAATTTCGCGGCGATTACGGCGCTGCCCGCCGGTCTGCGCGTCGTGCAGCGGCTCGGCATGGCACAAATTGACGC
>JBAXLC010000109.1:0-2656 GCA_037135015.1 bacterium
TTCGTTCTCCCTCATCGTAGGGGAGGGGGCTACACTTGGTCTCTATGTCTGTAATCGCCCCACACGTCACGCTACGCAGCCCAGAACCGGCGCTGATTGCGCTCCCATGGGCGAAGCCGCTACGCGACTGGGCGAGCCCCGAGGTGGAGCTGGTGCCACTCGAAGTTGGCCCATCACGCCACCTGGTGCGCTTCGTGCGCGTGGCTGGCCGCCTGCTCGCCGTCAAGGAGCTCCCGGCACCACTGGTGGAGCGCGAGTTCGCCATCCTGCGCCGCCTTGAGTCGGCGGGGATGCCGGCCGTGACGCCGGTGGGTGCCGTCGACCGCGGCGATGGCGAGGGCTTCATCATCACGGACTACCTGCGCGGCAGCATTCAGTACCGGCGACTGCTCAGCACCCCAGGCGCCGCAACGTCGGGCCAGTTCTCGGGGCGACTCCTCGATGCGCTGGCCGTTCTGCTCGTCGACTTACACCGTCATGGCGTCTGGTGGGGCGACGGCTCGCTGGCGAACGCGCTCTTGAAGCGCGACGGGAACCGACTGCAGGCCTACCTCGTCGATGCCGAAACGGCCGAGTATCAGGAGCAACTCAGTGATGGGCAGCGCCAGCACGACCTTGACATCCTGGTCGAGAACGTCGCCTTCGGCCTCGCCGATGCCGCCGCCGCCCTAGGTGGCAGCGAGGTTGATACCGACGCGGCGGTGCGCGCCTCAGCCGCGCTGCGCGATCGCTACACGGCGCTCTGGACGCAGCTGCACCGCCCGTTTATTGCGACTGCCAACGATCGCCGTGCCGTCGCCACCCGCATTCGCGACCTAAACGCCCTCGGCTTCGCCGTCGAAGAGTTGAGCCTGGATGTGACGAGCGGTGAGGGGATGCGCGTCTCGCTGGCGATCGCCTCGCGCCGCTTCCACGCCGAGCAGCTCCTGCGCCTCACCGGTGTTGATGCGCTCGAGGGGCAGGCGCAGCTCTTGTTGAACGACCTGCATGAGTACGGCGTCTGGCTACAGGTACAAAGTGGCGAGCGACTCGCTGCTGGGCTCGTGGCGGCGCGCTGGCGCGCCGAAGTACTCGAGCCGACACTCGTCCGCCTGCGCCCGCACCTGGCCTCTGGCCGCGACGCACTGCAGGCCTACTGCGACGCGTTGGAACACAAGTGGATCCTCTCCGAGCGCGCCGGTGCCGACGTTGGCCTCGATGCGGCCGTAGCCGACTACATCGCACTCGGCGCTCCGGCCCCCGAGAGTGCGCGCGTTGGCGGTGATGGCGTAGACACGATGTCAGCCGAGGATGCGCTCGTCTCTGCAGCGGTGAGCGCCGCCGATGAGGATGCCTCGCGATGACCGGTCGACGTACGCCGCACGAGGTCCGCGGCGTGCCACTCGGCGCGAGTGCCGATCCGATTCGTGCCGCTCGTCGGCAGCTCGCCCGCGAGCATCACCCCGATCGCTTTGTTAATGACCAGGCGAGCGCCGATGCGGCAACGCGCGAGATGGCACTCATCAATGCCGCCGCCGAAGCGCTGCTCGCCGAGGCGTGGGCTTCTGATGGCGCGCCAGCAGCCGAGCCTCCAGCAAAGGGCGGGCACAAGCCTGAGCGCCCCGTCACCGCGAGCGTCGTTGTTGATGCTGCCCCCGCGGCGAATGCGCGCACCAGTCGCCCAGCGCCGATCAACTGGCGCCCAGAGCAGCCGTGGGCGCCACGTGCGCCGCGTGGCCCTGTAGGCCCGCTCCCAGGCTCACCCGCCGGCCCAGTAGAGCGCCGCTTTGCGCCACTCCCCGCCGACTACCGACGCCCAACGTTGAGCGAGGCCGCCGCAACCGTCTTCGCCTTCGGGCGATACGAGGGGGCAACCGTTGGCGATGTGGCGAAGCGCGACCCCGGCTACCTCGTCTGGTGCGCCGATAACGTGCGCCGTGATCAGGAGCTGGTGCGCGCGGCGAATGTGGTGCTCGATGATCTAGAGGAGCGTGGTGCGCCCCACCCACCACGAGGCAGCACCAGGCGCCCAACCGCGCCGCTCTTTGATCCGAACAGGGAGTTGGAGTAGGCGTCATGATGCTCTCTATGCGAATGATGCTTGCGGCACTCCTTCTCGTGGCTGTAGCAGGCGCCTGCGCGCCTACGACGCCACCCGACGGCTCACTGCCGTGCAACGAGATGATCGATCAGCAGCGCGCCGCAGGCTTTGACACCGTTCTTGAAGCGGCACTCCCTGTTGCAGGCTGGGATGCAACGCCGGTCACCGTTGACTCCGGCCGCGAATGCTCGCAGCTGCGCCTCGGCCCACTCTGGGGCGCGGGGATCCGCGAGTTGCGATCCGCGGGCGCCATCTTCGAGCTCCCCGATAAGACCGGCTATTCGCTCGTGGTCTATTCGGCTTCCGGGCTCACCCTCGACAACCTCGCCTACGCCTTTGAGCGCGGGGCGCGCGGCGGGCGCAAGACGCAAGGCCTCACGATCGTCGACATTCAGGTCGGTAGCTGGCCAGGGAAGCAGTTCACCCTGATCAATGGCGATCATCGCCAGGTGATCACCCTCTTTGACACTAGCGAAGTGGATCGCGTGCGCGGACTGCTAACGTCAGATATCTCAAATGCACTGATCGCCGATCGACTCGCCGCCTATGCGGCGGCGTTGAAATAAGAGAGTAAGA
>JBAXLC010000110.1:0-2633 GCA_037135015.1 bacterium
GTCGGGCTGATCAAAATTATTACGGGCGATCCAGCCGTGACATGGAGCCAGGGTGTGGTGATTCAGGCGCATGAGACCGCAACGATCCTGTTACCAATCTTGTTGCTCAAAGCGTTTGCGCACGGTTCCGTTGCGTTGACCGGCACCGAAGCAATCAGCAACGGCGTTGCCTCGTTCAAGAAGCCAGAGGCCAAGAATGCTGCATCGACGCTTGTGGTCATGGCAGTGCTGCTTGGAACTCTCTTCCTGGGCATCTCTCTTGTCGCCTTTGCATACGGAAAGGTGCCACAAGAGATCGGCGGCGAAACCCTCCTCTCACAGATTGCACGAACGTCATTTGGGAGCGGGCCGCTCTATGCACTGTTCCAAGTCGCAACGACTGGCATCTTGCTCCTTGCCGCAAACACTGGATTCAATGGCGGGCCACAGCTTGCGCGCATCTTGGCGGTTGATGGCTACCTGCCACGACAGGTTGGTCAGCGCAGTGACCGCCTGGCATATGGCGCAGGAATTATCATCATTGCCCTTGCTGCAGCACTACTGCTGATCGGCACGGATGCGGTCGTGACCGCACTCGTTCCCGCATACGCCATTGGCGTCTTTGTTGGATTTACTATTAGCCAGGCTGGCATGGTGCTGCATTGGCGACGACTGCGAAATGCAGGCTGGGCCGGTCGCGCACTACTGAATGGTGTTGGCGCTTTTGTAACGGCTGTTGTCTTGGTCGTTATTACCGCTGCAAAGTTTACCGACGGCGGATACTTGGTATTCATTCTGATTCCGTTGCTTACCGTCTTTATGAAGCTCGTACGCAATCGCTACAACCTGCACGAGCGTGAACTTTCTATCAAGCCTGGTGCTGTGTTTGACGCACCACATCGACCACGACGTATTTTGGCGCCGTTTGGCGAGATCAATCGATCCACGGTGCGCGCGATCACACTTGGGCGAATCCTTGAAGCTGAGAACGGTGAGCTCACCGCGATTCGTGTTGTCTTCAGCGATGATGAGGAGCGAGAGGTGCGGACACGCTTTGAGACCCTCTTCCCTGGCGTGCGGCTGGTGACAGTTGATTCGCCGTTCCGCGCCATCGTGGAGCCGATCTGCCACTACCTGGACGAGATCGAAGATGAAGACGCCGACCTGCCGCCAGACCAGTGGCGCATCAACGTGGTGATGATTCCGGAGTACGCCGGCCGACACTGGTGGGATCGCATCCTGCACAACGGCAACGGGAAGCGCCTCCGCGAGACGCTGCTCGGCCGTCGCAACACGGTGATCCTCGACATTCCGTACCGCCGCGACCTCGAGTAGAGACCTCTCGCCCCTCCGGCTCCTCCGCCAACTGCCCCCAGTCCAGGGCAGGCTCGCCCTCGTGCCTGCCACTTTGTGGATAACTCTCTTGACAATGGTATTGATAAGGTTGTAACCTGTTTGAGTGTTGAAGAGCAGGGGCGCAGGGGTCGATCCAGCACGGCCGGTCTACGTGATCAGCGTGGCCGCCAACATCGTTTCGGTCCACCCCCGCACGCTGCGCATCTACGAGGATGAGGGCCTGATCTGCCCCTCCCGAACCGAGTCGAACATCCGTCTCTTCTCCGAGAACGACCTTCGGCGCATCCTCTGGATACGTCACCTGACGCAAGACTTTGGGGTCAATCTCGCCGGCATCAAGCTCCTCTTCGAACTTGAGGAGCGGCTCGGGGAGCGAATCTTGGAGCGACTGTACGAAGAGGGTCAAGCGAAAGAGGCGAAGCGAGCGCCGCAGGAAGCGGCAGGAAGGGGACGAGCATGAGCAAGCGAACCGAGCGAGAGATTCAGGCAGACCTTGATGAGGAGCTCAACGAAGAGGAGCAGCTCGCCATTGATGAGGCTGTCGCCGCAAGCGACGACGAGACCGTCGTACCGCGCGGACGCGGCTCCTTCCCCCTCGTCCCACTGCGCGAGATCGTCATCTTCCCCGAGATGGTTGCGCCGTTGAAGGTTGGCCGCGATAAGAGCGTTGCCGCCATTCGCGCCGCGGCTGCCGCTGGCGGCTGGATCGCCCTGGTCACCCAGCGTGAACCAGAGCAAGAGGAGATCACCTCGGTCGACCAGCTGCATGCAATGGGCACGCTCGCCAAGATCGCGCAGGTCGTGAACCTTCCCGACGGCACGCTCCGCGCCGTGGTGCAGGGTCAGCGTCGCTTTAAGGTGAAGTCGCTCGACATCACTGGAGCAGCACTCATGCTGAAGGGCACCATCGTTGAAACCCCAGAGGTCACCGGTGTTGAGGTTGAGGCGTTGATGCGCAGCGTGCAGGCCCAGGTGGAGACGTACGTCACCTCTGGTGCACCGGTGCCACCAGAGGCGGCTGTCGCTGCGAAGAACATTAGTGATCCAGGGCTGCTTGCCGACATGACCGCCTACACGCCGGACATGACAACCGATCAGCGTCAGGAACTGCTCGAGACAATCGATGTGGTTGCTCGACTCAAGTACGTCGCATCGTTCTTGTCGCGACAGATTGAGATCCTCGAAATCAAGGGGAAGATCCAGTCTGATGTGCGCTCTGAGATGGATAAGAGCCAGCGCGAATACTTCTTGCGCGAACAGCTCAAGGCGATTCAGCGCGAGCTTGGCGAAGAGGATCC
>JBAXLC010000111.1:0-2596 GCA_037135015.1 bacterium
CGCGCCTCTTCAAATAGCCGACGCGGATTATCCGTCATCATCGCGATTCCCTGCTGGAGCGACACCCCGTGACGTGCCAGCCTCGGCAGAAAGAACTCCACGATATGTCCGTATCCTGGCCCGCCGTTGGCGCGCAGCAGGATCTTCATGAAGATGTCCTGCGACATCAGCACGTGGTCGCCGAAGCCGGCCTGTACGAGGCGCGCGATGTTGCGGGCGTCATCTTCGTCGCTGGTGCAGGGGGCCTGCTGATCGGCGTAGAAGACTTGCATGCCGATCATGTCGTACTGCAGATAGATGCCGCGCTTCAGGAGGCGCGTCTGATATTCGTAATCGTCGCCGCTCGGATTGGAGTGGCAGAGCACCACGCTCTGCATCGGCACCCCCTGTGCCGCAACGAAGTCGAGCACCTCGTCGCCGAGGCGATACCAGCCAGGCATGTGGATCTGGATCGGCACACCCGTCTCGCGCTGCGCTAGGCAGGCACCGGCGAGCGAGTTGCGCTCGCGGTTGGTGAACGGCTGACCGACAAAGATCTCGCCGATGAAGCCAGCGCGAATGTTGGTTCCCTGTGCGCCGACGGTGAGGTCACGCACGATACGGTCGGCGATCTCACGCACGCTGCCATCGAGGTGCTCTGGGCCGTGCACGGGGTCGAGGAAGATGCCGCTCCCCATCACCACGTTCAACCCTGACTCACGGCTGATGCGGGCAAGCCCTTCAGGATCTCGACCGTTCCCCTTATCGGCGCAGGCCTCCAGAATCGTGCGGCCACCCTGGGCGGCGAAGCGCTTCACCTCACTGATGGCGGACTCAATGTCGTCAAGCGCGCAGTTATCCTTGTTCAGGAATGGGTCATGTCGGAGCTCCCAGACGTTGGTGATGGAGACCTTCTCGTCGACAAGCTCCTTGGATCGAGCCGAGTCGTCATAGGGCGGATGCCACCACGGCGTGACAATGTTGAAGAGGTGCTCGTGCGTGAGGGTGAGCCCCATCTCGGCGCTCTCGATCTCGCCGGTGACCGTTTGAATCTTGACCATCGTTGCTAGCTTGCCTCTTCAAAGAGCCGACGTGGGCTCGCCGTCATCATGCTGATTCCCTGCTCCAGCGGCACACCGTGCCGGGCGAGTCGCGGCAAGAAGAACTCGACCAAATGGCCGTAGCCTGGACCGCCGTACGAGCGCAGCAGCGTCTTCAAGCCGATGTCTTGCGACATCAGCACCTTCTCACCGAATCCATCGCGCACCAGGCGTGCAATGTTGCGCGCATCGTCTTCGTCGCTCGTGCATGAAGCCTGCTGATCCGCGTAGAAGACCTGCATGCCGATCATGTCGTACTGCAGATAAGCGCCGCGATTGAGCAGGCGTGTCTGATATTCGTGATCATCGCCGCTTGGGTTGGAGTGGCAGAGCACGATGCTCTCCATCGGCACGCCGTGTGCCGCGCAGAGGTCGAGCACCTCGTCGCCGAGGCGGAACCAGGCCGGCATGTGGATCTGCATTGGGAGATGCGTCTCGCGCTGTGCAATGCACGAACCCGCAAGTGACTTGCGCTCTCGTGCCGTGAACTCACTGCCAACGCCAATCTCACCAATGATTCCCGACTTCACCTTGGTGCCAGGTGCACCCTCCGTAATGTCGCGAATGAGATCGTTGGCGATGTCGCGTTCACTCTTGGCATCGTTCGCTTCGGACTGTGAACCGTCAAGGTAGTAGCCCGTTCCCATGACGATGTTGAGCCCGGTTCGTTTGCTGATCGTGGCAAGCCCCTCAGGATTACGGCCATCGTTGTAGCCACTCGTCTCGATGATCGTCTTGCCGCCCTGGTCTGCAAACCGCTGCACCTCTTTGATGGCAAGTTCGACGTCTTGCACAACGAGGTTGTCCTTATTGATGAATGGGTCGTGCTTGAGCTCCCAGATGTTGCTGATGGAGACCTTCTCATCGACGAGTTCGCGCGATCGTGGTGAATCGTCGAATGGCGGATGCCACCATGAGGTCACGTCGCCGAGTAGGTGCTCGTGCGTGAGGGTGAGCCCCATCTCGGCGCTCTCGATCTCGCCGGTGACCGTTTGAATCTTGACCATCGTTGCTAGCTTGCCTCTTCAAAGAGCCGACGTGGGCTCGCCGTCATCATGCTGATTCCCTGCTCCAGCGGCACACCGTGCCGGGCGAGTCGCGGCAAGAAGAACTCGACCAAATGGCCGTAGCCTGGACCGCCGTACGAGCGCAGCAGCGTCTTCAAGCCGATGTCTTGCGACATCAGCACCTTCTCACCGAATCCATCGCGCACCAGGCGTGCAATGTTGCGCGCATCGTCTTCGTCGCTCGTGCATGAAGCCTGCTGATCCGCGTAGAAGACCTGCATGCCGATCATGTCGTACTGCAGATAAGCGCCGCGATTGAGCAGGCGTGTCTGATATTCGTGATCATCGCCGCTTGGGTTGGAGTGGCAGAGCACGATGCTCTCCATCGGCACGCCGTGTGCCGCGCAGAGGTCGAGCACCTCATCGCCATAGCGGAACCAGGCCGGCATGTGCACCTGCATTGGAAGGTGCGTTTCGCGTTGCGCGATGCATGCTCCGGCGAGTGACTTG
>JBAXLC010000112.1:0-2586 GCA_037135015.1 bacterium
CGCCACCCCGTCATGGCGTAGGACTTCGAGAAGCCGCCGATCAGGATGGTGCGCTCGCGCATCCCCGGGTAGGAGGAGATGGCGCGGTGCGCCTGTCCCTCGTAGACGAGTCGGTCATAGATCTCATCGCTAATCACGACCAGGTCCCGTGCCACGGCGATCTTGGCGAGCGCCTCGCGGGTTGGCTCGTCGAGGGTGGCCCCCGTTGGATTCGCCGGATAGCCGAGGAAGAGCGCCTTCGCGCCGACCGCCGCCGCATCAACCGCCTCAGCGTGGAGGCGCCAGTTATCACTTGCACTCGTCGCCACTGGAACGACGGTGCCGCCCGCAAAGACGACAGCGGGGAGGTAGGCAACATACGACGGCTCTGGCAGCACAATGAGATCGCCCGCACCGATGGTGCCGCGAACGGCAAGGTCGACCGCCTCTGAGGCACCGACCGTCACGATGATCTCGCTCTCAGGGTCGTAGCTCACTCCCGAGCGCTCCTGAATCTTCGCGGCAATGGCGCGGCGAAGCTCGATCGTGCCGAGGTTCGAGGTGTAGTGCGTACGACCAGCGCGCAGGCTTGCCACAGCGGCCTCAATGATGTGCGGTGGCGTGTCGAAGTCGGGCTCCCCTACGCCGAGGCTGATCACGTCGCTCATCGTTGCGGCGATGTCAAAGAAGCGTCGGATGCCGGACGGCGGCACCGCGTGGACGCGGTCAGCGAGTGCGCGCTTCGCGAAGTCGCTCACGCTGCACCTCCACCGAGCTTGGTCAGATCATGCGGCGCCACCGTGCGCCACGCCGCTGTTGCCGTGAGCGCCTCGTACCCAGCCGAGATGCTGAGGAGTTCAGCCTCGGACCATGGCTTGCCGATCAGCTGCAGGCCTACCGGCAGGTTCTCAGAGAGGCCGCACGGAATGCTCACCCCTGGGAGGCCCGCCATGTTTGCTGGGAGTGTGCAGGCGTCGGCGAGATACATGGAGACTGGATCGCTCATCTTTGCACCGAACTTCCAGGCGACCTGTGGGCTCGTTGGCGCAACGATGGCGTCAAAGCCCGCGGCCCAGATGCGATCAAAGTCGCGCGCGATCAGGGTGCGCACCTTCTGCGCCTTCACGTAGTAGGCGTCGTAGTAGCCGGCGGAGAGCGCGTAGGTGCCGAGCATGATGCGTCGTCGCACCTCAGGGCCGAAGCCGCGACCGCGCGTCTCGAGGTAGCCGTTGAGCAGGTCTCCGCCGCCGTGCTTTGACGCGCCGTAGCGAATCCCGTCGTAGCGGGCCAAGTTTGCCGAGGCCTCTGCTGGCGCAACGATGTAGTAGGTCGCGAGCGCGTGCTCGGTAGTTGGAAGGCTCACCTCTTCCACGATGCCGCCCGCAGCTTCAAGCGCCGCAACTGCATCCCGTACGGCGCGCTCTACTCCAGCCTCCATGCCGGCAACGAAGTACTCCTTCGGCAGGGCGAATCGCTTGCCACGAATGGCGGATGCTGCGGCATCGCCGCTCGGGAGGTTGAGCAGCGCCGCGTCAAGCGGACTACGCGAGCTGGTGGCGTCGTGTGCATCGGCACCAGCAATCGTGTGCAGCAGGAGTGCTGCATCCTGCGCCGTGCGAGCGAATGGTCCGACCTGATCAAGTGACGATGCAAACGCGACGATGCCATAACGCGAGACACGACCGTAGGTCGGCTTCATGCCGACGATGCCGGTAAGGCTTGCCGGCTGACGAATGGAGCCGCCCGTATCGGTGCCGATGGAGAGCGGGGCGTGGAACGCGGCAACAGCGGCGGAGGATCCGCCCGACGAACCACCAGGGACGCGGTCGACCGCCCACGGGTTCACCGTCTTCTTATATGCCGAGAACTCTGTTGATGAGCCCATAGCGAACTCGTCCATGTTGGTCTTGCCAAGAATCACCGCACCCGCCTCTTTCAAGCGGGCAGCGATCGTGGCGTCGTACGGGCTGATGTAGCCCTCGAGGATTCGCGAGCCCGCAGTGGTGGGTGTGCCGGTGAGGTTGACGAGATCCTTCAACGCGACGGGGACGCCGAGGAGTGGCGGGAGTGCGTTGAGCGCCGCGGGGCCAGCGGCACGTGCGGTCGCATAGCGCGCATCGGCGCGATCGGCCTCAGCACGCGCCTCTTCGTGTCGCAGGTGCAGCCAAGCGCCAAGAACTCCGTCTTCACGTTCAATCGCGGCAAAGACCTCGTCAGTGACGGCGCGCGAGGTTGCGGCGCCCGACTGGAAGGCGGCGCGCAGCTCTGTCGCGGTTGCGCGGCGTAGGCTCTCCCCGATCATCCGTCGGCCTCCTCAGAGAGGATCGCCTGCACGCGCACAAAGTCACCGCTCCGTGCTGGTGCGTTCTGTAGGGCATCGTCGACGGGGAGCGATGGCTCAGCAATGTCGTCACGCAGCGGCATCGCCTGCACGATCGTTTGTGCGCTCGGCGGCACGCTCGAGGTGTCGACGTCGGCGAGGTGGGCCCACTGCTCAAGGATGAGGTTGAGGTCGCCCTGGAGCTTCCCCAACTCGTCGCTGGTGAGGCCGAGGCGTGCCAGTGCGGCGACGCGTTCTACCTCGGCACGGGTCAGATCACTCATGCG
>JBAXLC010000113.1:0-2586 GCA_037135015.1 bacterium
ACCCTTCTCGCCGACCTCCGTGGCGGCGATGTGATCAAGTCCAGCATCGAGCGGCAAGAGCAGGTCGCGCAACTCGCCCGCGAGGGCAGCGGCGGCGATCTGCTCCATGGTGTGTGCCTCCCCCACTGCAAAGACCCCAGAGCCCACACGCCGCAGCGCAACGAGGTGTGCGCCGCTCCCCGCGTCGCGACCCAGGTCACGCGCGATGGCGCGAATGTAGGTGCCGGAGCTCACATCAAGCCTGGCGTGCATGAGCGGCTCTTCAGCATGTGAGCTGTCCCAGCCGAGGACATCAAATCGTTTGATCTCAATCGGACGCGGCGCCAGTTCGACCACTTCGCCTGCACGTGCCCGCTCATAGGCTCGTACGCCGTCCGTACGCTTTGCGGAGTGCGAGGGTGGCACCTGCTCAAGTGCGCCGCGGTAGCGCGGCAACAGCGCTTCAATTGCCGCCTGGGAGGGTGGTGCCCCAGGATCTCCTATGCGCTCGCCATCGAGATCATCGGTGGTAGTTGCGCCACCAAACGAGAATGTGGCCTCGTAGCGTTTCTCGCCACCCAGGTGCATGCTCGCCAGCCGCGTTGCGCGGCCAAGGACGAGCACTAGGAGGCCTGTGGCAAACGGGTCGAGGGTTCCGCCGTGACCGATGCGTGGCTGCCCCGCCATTCGGCGGATTTTTGCGACGATGTCGTGGCTGGTTGGTCCGTTCGGCTTATCGACAAGGAGGACCCCGTCAATGCCGGGTGTGCTCGGCCGTCGCCGCGCCATGCGCTCAGCCCGCTACAGATTGCGCGCGAAGTGCGGTGACGTGCGCGAGAACCAAGTTAGCTGCCTCACGTACCGGGAGCTCGATCGTGGCGCCCGCGGCGCGCGCATGACCGCCACCACCGAATGCGCCAGCGATTGCGGTGGCGTCAGGACCATCCCCTTTTGTGCGAACCGAGATGCGCGACGAAGTCATACTGTCTTCCTTGAAGAAGATTCCGACGTCAGCCTCCGATACGTGCGCCAAGGAATCAACGATCCCTTCGCTCATCTCAAGTGATGCCCCAACTTCAGCGAGGTCCGCAAGCGTCATCGTTGCGAATACGGTTCGGCCACTATCACTCGTGCTTAGACTCGCTAACACGCGAGCGTGTAGCTGCACCTGTGCCAGTGGCTTCGAGCGATAGATCTTTCGGGAGATCTCGCTGATCGGCGCGCCGGCTGCAAGAAGAAGCCCGCCCACCTCAAGAGTTCGGGGTGTGGTGTTGCCATGCTGGAAGGTCGCGGTGTCCATGATGACGCCCGCTGCAAGGGTCGTCGCGAGCCTCCCCTCATCAACGGAGAGGTCTGCTCCGAGCGCCAGGGCGATGAGGCTGACCATTTCACAGGTAGCTGCGGCGCGCGCATCAACCCAAGCGAGCGGCCAGGTTGTCTCGTTGGAGACGTGGTGATCAATCAGGATTCGAGGCGTAGAGACTGGGAGGGCAATGATCAGTTCACCGATGCGGCCGGCCCGCTTCGGATCGGCGCAATCAACGAGCACGATCGCATCCGGCTGCCAGGTGGGCGCCTCAAGAGCAACCTCAGCGATGGTTGGGATTACGTTATACACCGCCGGCGGAGCGTCAGCGCTGATCACCGCCACCTCGGCACCAAACTGACCGAGGATCGCCTTGAGCCCGAGTGCTGCACCGAGAGCATCAGCATCGGGTCGTTCGTGTGGCACCACCCACAGCCGCTTTGCTGAACGAAGTGCCTCCAGCACGTTGGCAGGGACAGCAACGAGCGCCGATGCCCGAAGTGCATCTGCGCGCTGCAGGTATTCCGCTACGTGAACGGTCCCCTGCTCGCTCATTTCTTACCCCTTCGGCTCTTCTCTTCAACCCCCGTGCGTGTTGGGGCTGGCAGTGGCGAGAGTGTCTCTGGCGGTAGCCCACCATCGGCAATGCTCCCCAGAAGCTGCTGAATGCGTGCGCCACGATCACCCGCCTCATCAAGCTCGAAGTGCAGGTCGGGAACGCGCCGAATGCGCAGCCCTTTACCGATCACGGTGCGAAGGTGCGAGGCGGCACTTTTCAGTGCTGCAAGTGAGGCGACGCGCTGCTCTTCACTGCCGATCGTGCTGACAAACACCTTGGCGTGCCGCAGGTCCGGTGACGTAGAGACGGAGGTGACGGTCACAAAGCCGAGGCGTGGATCACTGAGAGATCGTCCGATATGGGCACTGATCTCTTCTCGGAGAAGCTCGTCAACACGGGGCATCCGCTCAGACATGCTTAGAGGGTCCGCCTCGTTGACTTCTCACCAATGATCTCCAAGATATCGCCCTCTTGCACGGTGACCGATGCGCCAAGGCCGATACCGCACTCCTGGCCCTCCTTCACCTCGCGGACGTCATCACGGAAGCGGCGAAGTGATTCGATTACGTCGGTAGCAACGAGGTTTCCGCCGCGCATGACGCGCACCTTTGCGCCACGCGAAACGCGGCCTTCGCGAATGATGGAGCCGGCGATAACAAAGCCCTTCCCAGGGAAGAGCTGCTTCACCTCCGCACGCCCCTCAACAACCTCTGACTTCTCAGGGTCAAGCATCCCCTCGAGC
>JBAXLC010000114.1:0-2540 GCA_037135015.1 bacterium
ACGAGATGCGTGCGGCGCTGAAGGCCACGGACTCCTGGATCGCAGCGGACTACGCGTCAGGTGCCGTGCACGCCATGCGTACTGCAACTCGTGTGCTGATTGCTACCCGCGGCTTTGAGTATCCGAATGCGCTGGAGTTCGCGCTGAAGCTGCGCGAGACTACTGGAGTATTTGCTGACGGATACTCGGCGGCTGATCTCCTCCATGGGCCTATCGCGTCAGCTGGCAGTGAGACCCCCGCGGTCCTCATCGAGACGGATCCGGCCACTGCTCCAAGCCTGCCAAAAGTGGCGGAGCGGCTGCGGAGCGCTGGCGTACCACTGCTGCGTATCGTCACGAGCGGCGCTCCGAGCGCCGACCTGCTCCCCCTCCCGATCTCTGGGGGGCTGCTGAGCGTGCCCGCCACCGGGATCGCGCTCCTCGCCCTCGTAGAGTCCACCGCGGTCGCCCGTGGCCAGAACCCTGACACCCCCGCCGGGCTCAGCAAGGTGACCAAAACCCTCTAGCGGCAAGAGAAGCAGAGATCGCAACACTCCAGCAATAGGGCCTTAGGCCGCTGATAGACTTCAACCGCGGCGGGATGCCCCCATAGAGGGGCCAGCCAGCAGTGGAGGGTAGCTATGTCAACAGTGACGTTCCAGGGTGTTTCTAAGAAGTACGGCGAGGTTCTCGCCGTCGACAACCTCTCTCTTGAGATCAACGATGGCGAATTCATGGTGCTCGTGGGCCCCTCGGGCTGCGGTAAGACCACCTCGCTCCGCATGATCGCCGGGCTCGAGGAGATCTCCGACGGCACCCTGCTGATCGGCGACAAGGTCGTCAACGACGTCGCCCCGAAAGACCGCGACATCGCCATGGTCTTCCAGAGCTACGCCCTCTACCCGCACATGACCGTGCGCGATAACCTCGCCTTCGGCCTGAAGCTGCGCAAGATTGAGAAGGGCGAGATCGAGCGCCGCGTCAACGAGGCGGCGGCGATCCTTGACCTGACCAAGCTCCTCTCCCGCAAGCCGAAGGAGCTCTCCGGCGGCCAGCGCCAGCGCGTCGCCCTCGGGCGCGCGATCGTGCGCGAGCCAGCCGTCTTCCTGATGGACGAGCCGCTCTCCAACCTCGACGCGCAGCTGCGCGTGCAGACGCGCGCCGAGATCTTGCGCCTGCATGCCCGCCTCAAGACCACCGTCGTCTATGTGACGCACGACCAGGTTGAGGCGATGACGATGGGGACGCGGATCGCGGTGATGAGCGATGGAAAGCTGCAGCAGGTCGGCACACCACAGGACCTGTACGACCTGCCAGTGAATCGTTTCGTCGCCGGCTTCATCGGCTCGCCAGCCATGAACCTGCTGGAGGCGACCGTTGATGGTCGCCACGTGACGGCGGGCGATATCGCCATTGAGATCAGCGACGCGCGCGCGAAGGAGCTTGAGGGGCGCACCAGCGTCACGATCGGCTTCCGACCAGAGCACCTTGAATTCGGTAAGGCCGAGAAGGGCTCAGCGCAGATTGAACTCACCGCTGACGTCGTTGAATATCTCGGCGCTCAAGAGTTGCTCCACTTCTCGACAAAGAGTGGTGATGTGCTGGCCCTAATTGGTTCGGAGCACAAGACGCCGCGCGGCACCAAGGTGCAGCTCGGACTCTCTCTCGAGAAGTTGCACCTCTTCGATTCGGCCACTGGCGCTGCAATCCGCTAGATCAGCAGCACCGCATGCGATTTGGTAGCGATGCTCTTGGTGCGCGCCTTGCCGCGCTGCTAGAGCCTGGCGATCTCAACGAGGTGGTCATCTCTTCGGACCTCGTGGTGCAGGCGGCGTACATGGAGTGGCGGCGAACGACGGTTGAGCGCATCAACGGCGAGCAACACGTGCGCTACATCGTTGGCCACCCGGGCGCTGTTGCGATCCTTGCGATCGATGTGGCCAGCGAATCATCAGTCACGCTGGAGAGCGAACTCCTCTTCGTGCGCCAGTTCCGCGCGCCAGTGGGGCAGCTGCTCCTGGAGGTGCCGGCTGGAACGCTCGACCTGCATGACGGCGTGACGGAGGAGCCGCAGTTGGCCGCCGAGCGCGAACTCGAAGAGGAGACGGGCCTCCGCGCAACGACCTGGCGGCACCTTCGGAGCTTCTTCACCGCCCCAGGGTTCACGAGCGAGCGCATGGAGCTCTACCTCGCCCTGGGACTCTCGGAGGCTGGCCCTGGCGCCCGCACCCCCGACGAGGAAGCGCAGTTCCGCGAGATCATCGCCGCGCTCAAGACGATCCCGACAGTCGGCGAGGTGTAGTCGTCAGCCCTCGTGCGCTTGCGAACGATCACGTCGCAGCACGCGCAGCGCTACCCACAGGATGAGCGCGAACACCAGCCATACCGCTGGCAGCACCGGCGCGGCGACCACGCTGACGTAGAGCAACCAGAAGAGGAAGAGCGGGGTCGGCGCGAGTCCGGCGATTGCAAGGATCACCTTCCAGCCCCTCCCGATGTGGAGGTGCGACATCCACCACACGAGCAGCGACGGCAACGCGGCGAGGATATGGAACGCCAGC
>JBAXLC010000115.1:0-2540 GCA_037135015.1 bacterium
CCGCACCGCGGAGCTGCTCATTGCTGATCCCATAGAAAAAGTCGAGTCGATTTGCGGTGACCCAGGTGACGAGGGCAAGGAGTGTGCCCGCGTTCAGCAGAAGCGAGGCGAAGATGACGTCCAGCTTTAGGGATGAACCGGTTGCTGTTCGCCGCGTCGATGTGCTCATGGGGCGAGTATGCGCCCTTACCGCCACCCCTGCCGCGTTCGCGCTACGCTCCTCTGCATGTTGAAAGGATCGGTGCTCGTGACCTACGCCGCGCTGGCTGCCGCTGAATTCGTGCGCGGCGTCGGCTTGATCGCCTCTGGGGCGCTGACCTATGGCCTCCTGGGCGGGGCGCTCCCCGCCGAGGGGGGCTACGACCGTCTCGTTGCCTACGCCTCGTTCGCAACGGTCGCCCTGGGGGCGCTCGATCTGCTGGCGCTCGGCTTGATCGCCCTGCGCTCCGCCACTGGCAACCGCCCTCCCCGAGCCCAGGTGCTTGTGAGCGTGGGGCTCTCCGTGCTCCTGATCCTGGCTGGGGGCCCCCTTGCGCCGCAGGTCGCCATGCTCGGGCTGAGCACGCTCCTGGCCCTCGCGATTCGGCAGGGGGGCGCCACGGGGACGGCGAACGGCTAGACTCCCCCGCATGGTTGGACCTGTCTACCTCACGGAATCTGGGAAGGCTGCGCTCGAGGCCGAGCTGCATGACCTGATCCATTCACAGCGCCCAGCGGTCATCGCGCGCATCAAGGCGGCGAAGGAGCTCGGCGACCTGCGTGAGAACGCCGACTACGAGATCGCCCGGAACGAGCAGTCGTTCATCGAGGGGAAGGTCTTGGAAATCGAAGAGAAGCTGCGCAACGCAGAAATCATTGACGAGCATGCCAGCACTGACGAGGTCGCCCTCGGCTCCACCGTCACCGTGACCGCCGAGCGCAAGAGCCACGACTACCTTATCGTTGGATCCACCGAGGCCGACCCAAGCGGCGAGCCACCAAAGATCTCCAACGAGAGCCCACTCGGCAAGGCGCTCATCGGGCGCAAGGTCGGCGACAAGGTTGTCGTCACCCTGCCGAACGGCAACGAGATCAACTACACCATCAAGAAGATCTCCTAACCCCCGGAGCGCGCGAGCGCCATGAGTACCTCCCTCACAGCAACAGATCTTGCCGATCTTGATCGCGCGCAGGATCGCGAACTCCTGATCGGCAACGGCCTCGGCGGCTATACAGCGCTCTCCCCGCTCGGTGCGCCAGGCCGTCGCTATCACGGACTCCTCGTTGCGGCGCTGCAGCCCCCGGTCGCGCGCACGGTGCTCGCCGGCCCACCGATGCTCTGGGTGCAATCTGCTGACGGCTGGCTGCCGCTCTTTAGCTTTGAGATGGAGCCTGGCCGATTCTCACCACAGCTGGGTGCGCCTCTCTCCAACGCGTCGGTCGGCATTGGTGGTGTCACCAGATCGTGGGAACTCTCCGTTGGTCGGCTGACGGAACGCCAGTCCGCGGTCCACGGCGCGAATGCAGTGCTGCTCTCGATGAGCCTTGATGCTGCGGCCACATCTAGCGTCGAACTCCTGCTACGCCTCACCGCAACAGCGCATGACCACCACGACGCACTTGTTGGCGACCTAACCTGCGCGGAGTCCCACGTAGATGAGAGTGCGCAGCAGGGTTCGTGGCGAATGCGCTCCGCGTGGCCCGAGGTACAGGTCCGCTGTGACGGCGGCGCACTCTCCCCCGATGCTGGGGTGATTCGTGGGCTCTTCCATCGGCACGACGCGGCACGAGTTGAGGCCGACCGATCTGATTACGCCGTACCGCTTCGCTGGAGCGCGCGGATCGAGCCTGGCGACGCTGCATACCTGCTGATTGCTATTGAGGGCGGCGGGATCGGTCGGCCGCCAGCAGAGCTCCTGGCCGCGCTGGCACGGGGTGGCGGAGCGGCGCTCCTCGCCGAGAGCGAGGCGCGCGATCGCGACCTGCTCGCTCGCGCTGAATCTGTGGGCGATGGCGCCGACACGGCAATCGCCGCGAGCAGCGAACTTCAGTCGCTGGTGCTTGCCGCTGATGACTTTCTTGTGCGTCGACGCATTCCCGCCAAGCCAGGCCCATCCGACCCACAGGCACCACTCGGCTGGTCAGTAATTGCGGGTTATCCCTGGTTCAACGACTGGGGGCGCGACACGGCGATCGCCCTGCGCGGACTGACTCTGGCAACAGGCCGGCCAGAGATTGGCGCCACCGTGCTGCGCTCCTTTGCGCCGTGGGTGCGGCGAGGGTTGCTGCCGAACAACTTCCCCGATCGCGTCGATGAGATGCCCGAATACCACACGATTGATGCGCCACTCTGGTATGTCGAGGCGGCACGTGCACACGTCGCGGCAACAGGCGATCACGCGCTTGGTGCCGAACTCCTGCCAACGCTGCTGAACATCATCGCCGCCTACCGCGATGGCACCGACTTTGGGATCGGCGCAGATAGCGACGGACTCATCGTGGGATCGGCTGAGGGTCGCCAGCTCACCTGGATGGATGCAAAGCTTGACGACTGGGTGGTG
>JBAXLC010000116.1:0-2477 GCA_037135015.1 bacterium
GAACATCAACCCCGAGGCGCCTGCGCTCGGTGAGCACCAGACCGCGACGTGGAACCCACGTCAAGCCGCGCCGGCAGCCGGCCCGAGCGAGGCGCCGCATCCGCGCCGCCCGCTGGAGGGCGTCACGATCGTCGAGTTCGCCACGATCATCGCCACGCCGTACGCATGCTCGATCCTTGGTGACCTCGGCGCACGCATCATCAAGGTCGAGGCGACCGATGGCGACCAGATGCGCGGCATGGCACAGGGCGTCGCCGTCACGAAGACGACTGCGACGAAGGAAGGCATCTGCGTCGACCTCAAGTCCCCCGAGGGCCGCGAGATCGCGCGCAAGCTGGTGGCAACCGCGAATGCCGTCATTCACAACATGCGCCCCGGTGTCCCAGAGCGACTCGGCCTCGGCTACGAGGATGTGAAGGCGGAGAACCCGAACGTCGTGTACGTCTCGGCTACTGGCTACGGCTCGGATGGCCCGTACGCACACCGCCCGAACGCGCACCCGGTGCCGGGTGCCGGCCTCGGTGGTGCGTACTACCAGGCAGGCGCCGCGCCCGCGATGATCGTCACGGATGACATTGCGGTGCTACGCGAGACCGCGCGTCAGTTGATGCGCGCGAATGAGGTCAACCCAGACCCGAACACCTCGCTGGTGATCGCGACTGCCGCGATGCTCGGTCTCTACGTGCAGCGCACGCAGGGCATCGGTCAGCACATCCAGTGCAACATGATGGGCGCGAACGCCTACGCGAACTTCGACGACTTCGTGTCGTATGAGGGCAAGCCGGAACGCCCGACTCCGCTCGCCGGTCTGTACGGCCTCAACGCGACGTACCGCCTCTACGAGGCTGGCGAGGGTTGGGTGTTCCTCGCCTGCCCGACGCAGCACGAGTGGCGCAACATGGCGCGCTCGATGGGCGCGAATGCACTGCTCGAGGACCCACGCTTTGCGACCGTCGAGTCACGCGCCGCGAACGACGAGGCTGTCGCCGAGGCGCTCGCGGCGATCTTCAAGACGCGCAGTGCCGACGAGTGGGAGCGCCTGCTGACCGACGACGATGTCGCGTGCGTGCGCGCCGACGAGGGCCTGCCCGCCGAGGTCTTCGACAAATCTGAGCACATGCGCGAGAACGGCTTCGTCACCGAGGTTGAGCACCTGCGTTTCGGCCCGCACTGGCGGACCGGCGCGCTCGTGAACTTCTCGGAGACCCCGGCGCGTCCCGGTGCGGGCGTGCTCGCCGGTCAGCACACGCGGCCCATCCTGCGTGAGCTCGGCTATAGCACTCCTGAGATCGAAGACCTGTACGCTCGACGCGTGGTAGCGTCGGAGCCGGTGTAACTCGGAGGCCCCGTGCCGATCTACGAGTACTACTGCGCGGAATGTAACGGCGTCTTCGAGCAGTTGATGTCCGCGAAGCGTGCCTCCGAGGCGCAGCCGTGCCCGCAGTGCGACGCCGAGTCGCGGCGCATCATGCCGACCGAGTTCCAGGCGTTCACCGTGCGCGACGGTGCGCCTCGACGCATCCCGGACCGTGGCACGTATTGGCACTTCGAGCAGGAAGTTGGCCGCCCAGTCACGGAGACCGTGCAGCTCAACGAGCACCCCGACCTATTCTTCGATAAGTACGGCCCAGAGCAGCCGCCTACCGCCGAAGAGCAGGACGAGTTCGCCGAGAAGTTGATGTCGCGTCTCGACTACGAGGAGAACGCGCTCAACGCCGGTGTCGTCCCTACGGATGACACGTACCAGCGTCAGAACATGCAGCAGTTTGTCGACCGTACTCGGAAGACTGCCGCCGCCGCCGAGGCGCTCCGTCGCAAGCAGCCGAACGAGGTTTCGACTCCGAAGACTCGCTCCGGCCAGCACGAGACGCCGCCGAAGAAGACCACGCGCAAGAAGAAGGAGGAGAGCTGATCAGAGACGGCCGTACCGTCTGAACCAGAGGGAAACCACAAGAGGGGTGGCTGCCGTGCCCGTCCCAGCAATGGGACGTATCGAGGTAGCCAGGAGGGATAGTGGTCATGACGACCCGACTTATGGGGACGCCGCTTGAGCGACGTTCCGTGCTGCGAGGGGCGGGCCTTGGCCTCGCCGGCCTCGCGGGTGCGGCCCTGCTGGGCTGCGGTGGCAAGACCGAGAGCGGCGCAACGAGTGGCTCGACCACCTCGGGCGGCGCGAGTGGCGCGCCGAGCAAGATCAAGCGCGCCGAGGGCTTCGATGCCAAGTTCGGCACGCTGCCGGTCAACGACAAGAAGGTCGTGAAGGGCGGCACGTTCCGCCGCCAGCGCAACGACACGTCGCGCGAGAACGACCCGGAAGTCTCGATCGCGGGCGCCGACTGGGAGATCGTCGGCGACCGTCTGTCGTACGCCAACGGCTTCACGATGGCGATCACGCCGGACATGCTTGCCTCGTACGAGTGGATCGACAAGCAGAACCTCGTGCTGAAGCTGCGCCCGGGCATCAAGACGCACAACGT
>JBAXLC010000117.1:0-2452 GCA_037135015.1 bacterium
CAGGTCGGCACCGATGGACTGGGCCTGACCGCGCAGGGCACCAAGCGCACCGAAGAGTGAACCGGCGGTGGCGGCGCCATCGTTGGCGATGCTGCGAAGGAAGGTTCGGCGATCGCTTGCGGGGCGCTTCGCCATACCGGCGACTAGAAGGCGATGATCGCCGAGACGATGCCGTCTGGGAGTCGCTTGCGACCACCAAGGACGGGGAGCTCTGCCAAGAAGCTGATGCCGACGACGGTGGCGCCGAGCTGTTCGACAAGTTTTACGGTGCCGGCAACGGTGCCACCTGTGGCGAGAACATCATCAACGATCACCACGCGCGCACCCTTCTGCAGGGCATCGCGATGGATCTCGAGAACATTCTTTCCGTACTCAAGGTCGTACTCCACCGAGATCGTTTCGGCGGGGAGTTTGCCAAGCTTGCGCACCGGCACGAAACCGACACCAAGGGTCGCGGCGATTGGTGCGCCAAAGATGAAGCCGCGGGATTCGATGCCGATGATCACGTCGGGCTTCAGCCCACGGATCGGTGCCGTCATCGCCTCGAGGGCGGCGGCGAAGGCCTCACCATCCTGCAGGAGGGTGGTGATATCGCGAAAGACGATCCCCTTCTTCGGAAAGTCGGGGATCGTTCGAATCTTCGAGGAGAGCTGTTCTGGGGTCACGGCGGGAGTTTACGCGAGCGGCGCGCCTGCCGTGTGCGTCGCCTCCCAGCGGCGCACCTCAGCCACGATCCCCTGCACGAGTTGTGCGGCGAGGCGCCACGCCTCCCCACCCGTCACCCGCTCCCGGCTGCGGATCTGGCTGCCGCTCATGCTGAGCGCTGGAATGGGGTTTGCCACCAGGGCACGTGCCGCAAGGCCAGGCTGCAGCTCGCCGAGGCGCACGATCAGGCGACCCTCCTCAATAAGGAGTGAGGCGAGCCCCGCCTCGCTCGCGCCGGCGCGGAGTCGTGCCACCTCGAGGAGTCGCTCCGCCTCTGCGGGCGGCGCACCAAACCGGTCGCGCAGCTCTTCGGCGATTGCGTTGATCGTGGCGTCGGAGTCGGCGAGGCCGAGGCGGCGATAGAGGTCGAGTCGCTGTCCCTCGTCGGCCACATAGGTGTCGGCAAGGTGTGCGGAGACCGGAAGGTCGATGAGTGCCGCGGTGCGACGACGGGTCGGTTCACGGCCCTCGCGGCTGGCGCGACGAACCTCGACCGCATCGGCGAGGAGCTGCGAGTAGAGATCGAAGCCGACCGCCGCAATATGCCCAGACTGTTCGCCACCCAGCAGGTCGCCCGCGCCGCGAATCTCAAGATCCGCGAGTGCCAACTGGAAGCCGGCGCCGAGGTGCGACGCATCGAATATTGTCTTGAGGCGTTTGCGCGCATCATCGGTGAGCGCCTCTTCGCGGCGATAGAGGAGATAACACCAGGCGCGACGACTGCTTCGCCCAACGCGACCGCGCAACTGATAGAGCTGTGCGAGGCCGAGTCGATCGGCGCGATCAATGATGATCGTGTTGGCGTTTGGAATGTCGAGACCCGATTCGATGATGGTGGTACAGACCAAGATCTGCGCCTCGCCGCGAACGAACTCGCCCATGACGCGCTCCAGTGCGCGCTCCTCCATCTGCCCGTGCCCCACCACCACACGCGCATCAGGAACGAGTCGGCGAATCTGCTCTGCCGCCGCTTCAATCGACTCGACGCGGTTATGCACGTAGTACGACTGGCCACCGCGCTCGAGTTCGCGCAGCAGTGCGTCACGTACCAGTTCGAGACTCGCCTCGGTAACGCGTGTGGCCACAGGGTGGCGATCTTCTGGTGGGGTCTCAATCGTGGAGAGGTCGCGGATGCCTGAGAGGGCGAGATTGAGGGTGCGCGGGATCGGCGTGGCGGTAAGGGTCATCACGTCGAGTTCGGCGCGGAGCGACTTCATGCGCTCCTTGGCGGCAACGCCGAAACGGTGCTCCTCATCAACCACAAGCAAACCGAGGTGCTTGAAGGCCACATCTTTTGAAAGGAGTCGATGGGTAGCGACGACCAGGTCGACCTCGCCGGTGGCGAGTTTGGCGACGATCTCGGCCTGCCGCGCCACGGAGACGCTGCGCGAGAGAAGTTCGAGCTTGAACGGATACGCGGCAAGGCGGCGACGGAACGTTTCGATGTGTTGCAGGGCGAGCACCGTGGTTGGCACCAGCACGGCAACCTGTCGCCCCGCCTCCAGCACGGCGAAGGCGGCGCGCAGTGCGACCTCGGTCTTGCCGTAACCCACATCACCCACGATCACGCGATCCATCGGACGCGGTCGACTGAGGTCACCCTTCGTTGCCTCAATGGCGGTGAGCTGATCAGGCGTCTCGCGATACGGGAAGGCCGCCTCAAACTCGGCGAGCCACGGACTCCCTGGCGTAATCGCTGGGCGATGCGCCAATTCGCGCGCGGCGTAGATGCGCAACAGCTCATCGG
>JBAXLC010000118.1:0-2435 GCA_037135015.1 bacterium
TCCCCGTCGCGACGTAGAGATTCGTAAAGCTGCCGCCAGCCGCCGGCAGCGTCCCCGAAGTGGCCTTCGTCGCCGCTAGTGAGTCTCGACCTCACCTGAGGGGATGTCCTGGGAATGCCGGGGGCGATTTCGGGGATTTGCGAGGGGGCGAGCCAAAAGGCTTGAAGGCCGAGATGTGGACGAGGTAGGCTCACCGCACATGCCGATGGCTCCACCCGCCACAACCCTGCGCTTCGGTCGCTTCGTGCTCGACTGCGCCTCCCGGCAGGTGACCGCTGATGGCGCGCGCATGCACCTCACGCCCAAGGCGTTCGACCTGCTGTCGCTGCTGGTCAGCGAAGCGCCGCGCGTGGTGACGAAAGGGGAGTTGCATCGTCACCTGTGGCCGGACAGCTTCGTGTCAGACGCCTCGCTCCTCGGTTTGATCAAGGAAGTGCGGCGCGCGCTGAATGACGATGGCGACGGTTCGCTGATTCGCACCGCACATCGAGTGGGCTACGCGTTCGCCGCGCCACTCGCGCCAACGCCCAGCGGGGCCGCGCCGTCTGCGGCCTGGGTGATGGTGGGTGACGTCTGCGTGCCGCTGACAGAGGGCGAGAACCTGATCGGCCGCGATGCCGCGTGCACCGTGCGAGTGAACCTTCTCGGTATCTCGCGCTGTCATGCGCGCATCGTCGTGTCCGGTTTCACCGCGACGATTGAAGATCTCGGCAGCAAGAACGGCACGACGCTCGATGGCGAGTCCGTCGTCAGGGCGACGGCCTTGCGCGAGGGGGACCAGATTTACGTGGGCGGCACGATCGTCAGGTTCCACGTTTCGAGCACAGCGAGGTCGCCCACGGACACCATGTCACTGATGCTCATGTGACGCTCCGCCTGCGGCCGCTCATCGAGCAGGATCTCGTGCGTGCCGCGTGATCAGTTCCTCTACATCGAGGACCTGGCATCGGCGGGAGAAGCGGTCCTCCGCTGCATCGATGGCATCACGTTCGAGAGGTTCGCGAACACCGACGACAAGCGCAGGTGCTGCGCGAGTTCGGGTTGGAAGTGCCAGATGACGTCGAAGTGCGGGTCTGGGACAGCACCGCGGAGTTGCGGTATCTCGTGCTGCCGGAGCGTCCGGCCGGCACCGACGGCTGGACCGAGGAGACGCTCGCCGCGATCGTCACACGCGACTCGATGAATCAGATCGCCTTCCCAATGACCCGGCACGGCGCGGTCGTTTGCCTCAGGCGGCCGCTCCGTGATCATGACCTCGGCGCTGACAAACGCCTTGCCTCGATGCGTGCGGGTGCGCGGCACCCTCAGCGCACGACCTGTTCGCAAGCATGTCACCAGCTCTCGACGGAGCGCACCGGGGCCCTGCACATAGAGCGCCTGGCAAATGGCCTCGTGGGAGACCCTCATCGACTCATCATCCGGGAAGTCGAGTTTCAGCCGTTCTGAAATCTGATCGGGACTCCACGACGTCGCCCAGCGCCGATCGTGGCGGCGCCCGTGCCGACGCCCGTTCCAATGCACAGCCGGGCCAACCGTGCCCCCCTTCCGGACGGTAATCGTGCCGGCCAGTCGCTCCTGCACATACTCCCGCAGCGTCTCGTTGGCAGCCAGCTTCGCAACCTTCGGGCGCTTGGAGTTACGCTCAGCGTGCCACTGTGCCGTCGACGCCCGATATGCGAATCCGCCACTGCGCGTCGCCGCATTCCGCCGTAGCGCGCGCGAGATCGTCGACGACGCACGCTCGGTGCGTCTACCAATCTCTCGGACGCTGACCTGTTGGGCACGCAGGAGCGCGATCTCCTCGCGCTCGGCAAAGGACAAGTAGCGCCCAGAGAGCGGGGTCACGTTGGTCGGTGGCATGCCGCCATTCTCGCGGAACCACCTCGTGCCAACCGGTTGCGACACCCCGGCTTCCAGTGCGGCGTCCTCGCTCGATATGCCGCGCGCGATGGCCTTCCAGAACGCCTGTCGATGTTCACGGCGTCCCGCTGTCGGAGGACCAGGAGAACGAATGGGGTCCTGTCCCGCGCGATCTGACCGACGTCGTCTCGAAGCACCCATTGCAACGTCTCCTTGGAGAGCCGTTGCAACGACCGATTGAATTCACGCAATCCCTGTCGATGCGCTACACCAACCGCCTCGTGGACGCCAGTATCGCCCCGTCCGTGGGCAGCGTCGGCGACGCGTATGACAACGCCCTCGCCGAGTCGGTGATCGGGCTCTTCAAGACGGAGGTGATTCGACGGCACGGTCCCTGGCGGACGCTCGAGATGGTGGAATTCGCTGTGTTGGCGTGGGTCGATTGGTTCAACACCCGCCGGCTGCTCGAGCCGATCGGCTACCTCCCGCCTGCGGAATTCGAAGCGCGCTACTCTGAGCAGGCCGCAGTGGCCTGACTCAATTGATTCGCCCTCCGGGATTCCCAGTACGGTTCA
>JBAXLC010000119.1:0-2337 GCA_037135015.1 bacterium
ATGCAGCGGGCATCAGACTCGGTGAGCAGTATCCGGAGCCGATCGTTGATCACGCTGAAGCGCGTCAACGAACGCTTGCGGCGTACAGCGCGGCGCTGAAGCCAGAGAGCGGCCGATAGTTGTGGGAGGTGCGCGAAAAGAACTGCGGCAGCCACATCGTCCTCCGAGTGAGCGCCCTGAGAAAATTTGTGTGGTGTGCGGCCGACCGTTTCAGTGGCGCAAGCGCTGGGAGCGAGTCTGGGACGAGGTGAAGTACTGCAGCGACGCCTGTCGCCGTCGGCGGGGGTAGCGTGACTCAACGAGGTGCCGCCGTACCTTGGCAGCGGATCGTGACCATCTACGTGCTGGTGCAGTTCTCCGAGATCTTCGGCGTGAGCATGATCTACGCCTACCTGCCACTTGCGTTGGAACACGCCGGTGTGCCGCTTGCATCAATCGCCTCGCTCTCTGGCCTCACGATCGCGGGCATCTTCATTGTCGGCGCACCACAGGTGCCGATCTGGCTGGCTATTGCCGAGTTGCGATCGCGTCGACTGGTCATCGTGCGCAGTGGACTGATCGCCCTCGTTGCCCTTATCGCTTTCGCGCTCGCGGAAGAGGCGTGGCAGCTGATCGGCGCAACGCTCGCCCTCGGTTTCTGGCTGGGGAACACCGGCGTGATGCTGGCGACGATTCGTGAGGTCTCGCCAGAGCACGCACGCACCCGATCGATTGCCCTCTTTAGTGCGGCGGCACCAATGGGCTTTGCGCTGGGCCCCCTCCTCGCCGGCGCGATGATCGACGGGCTCGGTCTCTCACTTGCCGCACCGATCATGGTTGCGGCGCTGCTGAACGCCGCACTGATCGTGGCCAACATCGTGGCGATTCCCGACGTTCGACCGCACTACCCGCCGACGGGGGGCGTGCTCGAAGTGGCCCGCCGTGGTCTCCGCGAGGTCTTCGCGGACCGCAGGATTCGTGCCGGATACCTGGTGCTCGGCCTTGCGATCGCTGGCGAGCGGATGTTGCGCCCCGTCTTCCCGCTGCGGATCGCGGAGGTGGTGATCGGCCCTTCCATTACCGGGATCGCCGAACCGCTCGCCGCCCCTGGTGTGGCGGGCGCCGTCGGCCTGCTGTCAGGGCTCTCGGCACTCGGCGGTGCCATTGCTGCGCCGCTTTTCGCCACACGGCTCGTGCCCCGCATCGGGGTACCACGGGTGATGGCCCTAGGCTTTGTTGCTGCGGCGGTTGCCGCTGGCGCAATGATCGTCGTCTCAACCGCGTTTGGCCTTGCCCTCTCAAACACGCTCCTTGCCGCGGCATCAGCGCTGCTGCAGGCCATGGTCTTCACCTGGTTGGCCAACTCGGTCACCGAGCGCCGTCGCACCGCCGCGCTGAGCCTCTCGCTCTTCCCTCTCTACGCCGGTGCCGTCGTTGGGCCACTCATCTCCTCAGCCGTAGCCCTTACCGGCACACCTCGAGTAGGTGATGCTCTTGCCCTCACCCCCGTCTTTCTTGGATCCGTGCTGTTACTCACACTCGGAATTCTTGCCGTGCGTCGCCTCCCCACAGGGGATCACGGCGCGCGCTAGTCTGCGTACATGAAGCAGGTAGAGAGCGTTCTTGGCCCCATCAGCTCGGCAGACTTAGGTCTGACGTTGACTCACGAACATCTCCTCAACGACGTGCTTTCCTGGTGGCATCCGCCCCTCGATGACTCCGCGCGATCGCGCGAGCTCGTCGATGAGAAGGTCTCCATCAGCAACATCTGGGAGTTGAAGCACGATCCGTTCATCAATAAAGACAACTGCAGCATGCAAGACATTGAGTTGGCGATCAAAGAGGTGCAGCGATTCGTTGACCAGGGTGGCAAGACGATCATTGAGACGAGCGCTGACGGTAATGGCCGAAACCCTGAAGGACTCGCCACCATCAGTAAGCGCACTGGCCTCAACATCATCATGGGAACGGGCTACTACCTCGATTCCTCACAGCCCGAAGAGAACGACGCAAAGAGTGAGCACGACATTGCCAACGAGCTGGTTCGCGACATTACTGAAGGGGCTCGCGGCACCACCATCAAATCTGGAATCATTGGCGAGATTGGCGTGGGCAGTGAGTTCACCGCGCGTGAGCGCAAGTCACTCGCCGGAGCATGCATCGCGCAACGCGAAACGCACCTTCCAATGCAGATCCACATGCCGGCCTGGTTCCGCTATGGCGATGAGGTGCTCGACTTCTGTGCGGCGCACGGTGTGCCGATGGAGAGCATCGTGCTCTGCCACTCCAATCCGAGCGGCGACGATCACGAATATCAGACACGCCTGCTCAATCGCGGCGCTTATCTGCAGTACGACA
>JBAXLC010000120.1:0-2323 GCA_037135015.1 bacterium
ATCAATCTGCAGCGGGGCGATACCACCACCAGTGGTGGCGCCACCCGCGATCGGATGCGATGAGGTGACAAATGGATACGAGCCGTGGTCGAGGTCGAGCATCGCCCCCTGGGCGCCCTCGAAGAGGAGGTGCTCCTTACGGGCATAGGCGCGCTGGACCAGGTCGTTCGTGTCGGCGATGTGTGGTCGGAGTCGCTCACCCCAGGTGGCAATGAGCGCAGCAATCGCGTCGGCGTCAACCGCGTCGGCATAGTCGGTGGCACCAAGCGCAGCGAGGAGGGCGCGCTTTTCAGGGAGCACGCGCGCCAGTCTCGTTGCCGTCGAGGCTGGATCAAGGAGGTCTTCCACCCGGAGGCCGAGCCGAGCGGCGCGATCCTCATAGGCGGGCCCGATGCCGCGCTGGGTGGTGCCCACCTTGTCTCCAGCAAGCGCGCTCTCACGTGCTTTGTCGAGCGCCACGTGATACGGAAGGATCAGGTGCGCTGCGTGGCTGACGCGCACCTTGGAGATGTCGATGCCGCGGCTGATGAGCTCATCAAACTCTCGAATCAGCGTGGCGGGGTTCACGACCACCCCGGGTCCGATGATCGGGGTGATGTGCCCATAGAGGACGCCTGAGGGGACCAGGTGCAGCTTGAAGGTGTCGTCGCCGATGACGATCGTGTGGCCGGCGTTATCGCCCCCCTGGTAGCGAACAACCGTCGAAACCTGCTCGGCGAGGAAGTCGGTCGTCTTCCCCTTCCCCTCGTCGCCCCACTGGAGTCCGACGATCACGCTCGCAGGCATAGCCCCTCGCTCTCGGTTGCTTGGATGCTGCCGGGCAACGCACGGCGGGGGGATCGTACCCCCTCGCCGCCCCGATCGGGAGCCCCGCGGCGCGGGCGAGGTGCGATGATCTGCCGACGATGTTGAACCCCCCAGTGATCCTTTGGCTCCGCCGAGACCTTCGCCTCGCCGATCACCCCGCCCTGGTTGCGGCAGTGGCGGCGGCCAATGAGCGCGGCGCGCCCCTCTTGCCGATCTTCATCTGGGAGCCGGGCCTTGTTGCTGGCCCCCGTGCCAGCGCCAACCGCACCTGGTTCCTGCGCGAGAGCGTTACGGAGCTCGCCACTAACCTGCGCGCACTCGGCTCGGATCTCATTGAGCTGCAGGGCCCCGCCGCTTCTGCGCTTCCGACACTGATCAGTGAGCTACGCTCCGCGGGGGGCGTCGGCGACATTGATCTCTTCATGACGCGCGACCACACCCCGTTTGCGCGAAAGCGCGACCGCGCCGTTGCGGATCTACTCACGCCACTCGGCGTGCAGCTGCATGCAAAGCGCGGCCTCGTCGTAGTGGAGCCAGAGGAGTTGCTCACCGGTGGCGGCACGCCGTACGGCGTTTACACGCCGTACTTCCGCCGCTGGCTCGAGCAGGTTGACGCGAGCGCGCCAATTCCAGCACCAAAAAAGCTGCCACCACTACCAACACCAACTCCAACCTCCACCGTTGATCAAGCACTTCTCGATGCACACGCGGTACCAACCGCGCAAGTTGATCAACTCCCTGTACCTGGTGAACGCGCCGCGCGTGCGCACGCCGACGCGTGGAGAAAATCCGTTGGCGAGTACGCAAATCGGCGCAACACGTTGGCCGACACCTCTGGCACCAGTCACCTCTCGGCGGCGCTGCACATCGGTCTCCTCTCGCCGCGCGAACTTGTTGCGCGACAACTTCCGCTGCCGCCGATGCAAGAGGGAGAACGATCGGGCGAGCGACTCTGGGTGAGCCAGATCGCGTGGCGCGACTTCTACACGCAAGTACTCTGGCATTCGCCGCATGCGGCGCGCAGCGCGTGGCGCCCAAGTTATGACGCAATCAAGTGGAGCGATGATCAGCGACTGCTAGAGGCGTGGAAGAGCGGCACCACCGGCTATCCCGTCGTTGATGCAGGGATGCGCCAACTCGCGGCGACTGGCTTCATGCACAATCGCGCACGCATGATCACCGCATCATTCTTAACAAAAGACTTACTCATCGACTGGCGCGAAGGTGAGGCGCACTTCTTGCGACATCTCGTTGACGGTGATATTGCCGCAAACAATGGTGGCTGGCAGTGGTGCGCGGGGAGTGGCACCGATGCGCAACCGTACTTCCGCATCTTCAATCCGGTGACACAAGCGGGGAACTTTGATCCCGATGGCGAGTATGTGCGCCGATGGGTACCAGAGCTTGCAGCGCTGCAATCGCCAGCGATTCATGCGCCATGGGCGCACCCGAAGGCGCTGGATGCAGCGGGCATCAGACTCGGTGAGCAGTATCCGGAGCCGATCGTTGATCACGC
>JBAXLC010000121.1:0-2259 GCA_037135015.1 bacterium
AGCTGGCGAAGCTCGTGACCAGCCTTCTCGCTGAGGCCGATCAGTGGAGCCGGCCAACGCATGAGCGATTCCGTAAGGAGTCGTTTCACGGCGCTATGTACATGATGCAGTCGCGCATGGAGGATGGCACTGCTCGTAAGCGCGATCGCCGCTAAGCGGTAATCACGCTGCAATAAATAAGAGACCCCGCACCTTGCGGTGCGGGGTCTCTTGTCGTTCTATTGAACGTCGCGTGTCGCGCGCGAACGCGCGATGCGATTCGGCTTACTTGCCGAAGATGCTCCAGCCGGTCGCAGCGGCAGGAGTCGCAGCAGCAGCCTTAGGAGCTGACTTCTTCGACTTCTTCGCCTTCTTGGCCTTCTTCGCCTTAGGAGCTGCCTTTGGAGCAGCCTTCTTGGCGGCCTTCTTTGCGGTCTTCTTGGCAACCTTCTTCACTGCCTTCTTGGCGGCCTTTGGAGCAGCCTTCTTTGCAGCCTTCTTGGCAACCTTCTTCACCGTCTTCTTGGCGGCCTTTGGAGCAGCCTTGACGGCCTTCGCGACCTTCTTGGCAACCTTCTTCACGGCCTTCTTCGCAGCCTTCTTAGGGGCGGCTGGTGCGGCGGCGGCGACGGCGGCAACTGCAGCCTTCTTCGCGACCTTCTTCTTCTTGGCAACTGCCATGTGTTTCACCTCATTTAACTCCCCAGGCGTTGGTCGCCCGGACGACCTATAGCGTGCCAGACTCGCGCGCTTTTGTGAAGCGGTCGTTGCGCGGGGTTAGGCGGCGGGGGCCGTTAGGGCGTCGGCTTGGCGCGGCGGCAGATGGATCCCCGCCAACATGCAGCGGACCGAACCCCCCGATCGCTCGATGGTTGGGATGGCGATCGCCAGAATTCGGGCCGAGGATTCAATGGCGGCGATCTGGTCGGGGCGGAGGGCGGCGAGGGCCCGCGTCGAGAGGGTAAAAACGCGCCCGCGGCTCCCCGTCAGCTCTAGACCGTTCCCCGCGAACTCGGCGACCTGGCCTCGATCGATCTCGATCACGTCGCGTCCAGTCTCGCCCAGCCGAGCGGAAATTCGTGCTCGTTCTACGGGATCGGGAATGTTGTCGAGGCCCGCCACCACGAAGTCGGTGCCAATAGAGAGGACGACGTTGGTGTGGTAAATCGGCTGCCCGGCCTGGTCAACGGTGTCGAAGACCTCGGCGGTATAGCCCATCGCCTCGCACCACTGATCAAGGACCGCCTCGTTGGCGCGGCCCGAGCGGGCCATGTAGGCGATGCGGTGCACATGGTCGAGCACCAGGGCGCCTGTTCCCTCGAGGTAGCGCCCCTCTAGCTCAACGGGGCTGAGGTCAAGCACCTGCGATACGGCGTAGCGTTCGCGCAGCCCCTCCACCACATCGCCACGCCGTTCGCGCCGGCGGCTGGGGGCGGCCATCGGGTAGAGCACCACCCGACCATCGTCGTGGGTTGAGATCCAGTTGTTCGGGAAGACGGAGTCGGGGGTGTCGATCCCCTCCCGATCCTCAAGCATCACCACCCCGACCCCCTCGCCGCGGAGAGCCGCGGCGACCGACGCCACCTCAATCTGCGCCTGAGCGGCGACCGACTGCCGCTCGGTGACGTCCGTCACCCCAGCCGACTGGAAGGCGTTGTCGACGGCCGTCTCTGGGTTGGGCTGGAAGGTGCGTGGACGAATCATGAGCACCGCCGTTGGGGCCTGGCTTGCAGCGTGTGCCAGAGGGGCGGCGTTGGAGCGGCGTCGCCGCATCTGGCGATCAGTAATAGCAGCACGGAGGGAGTGCAAGGCGAGCGCAGCCACCGCAACCCCTGCGCTTCGCGCGACCACGTCATGGATGTCGATGCGGAATGGCGGCGTGATCCCCGACATGTTCGCCCAAGCCTGGTTCACCTCAATGCCAACGCCGAATGCCAGAACAGACCAGAGCGCCGCGACGCGAAGGTTGACAGAGAGAACAACGGAGGCGAGGAGTAGATTAAGCGCCCCCGTGGAGATTTGGTCTGGGAGCCACGATGTTGTGAGGAGATTCGGATCAAACTGCAGGATCGGGATGAGTCGCACGACTTCCGTGCCGAGCTCTGCACGCTTGTAGGCGGTGAGGACGGCGTTGTTTGGGACGAGCTCCACAACGATGACAATGGAGAGCGCAGCGGTGCGGTACGGAAGTTGTCGGCGGTACGGGGCGAGACGCGGATGGGCAACGAGGAGCAGCATCACTACCGTAGCGAACGTCGTGCCGAGCCAACCTGCTCCAAA
>JBAXLC010000122.1:0-2244 GCA_037135015.1 bacterium
CGGAGATGGTGCCGAACTCCATCGGCGTGCCGCCCGCGCGCCGAATGCCGCGCTTGACCGCCTCGGCCAACTCGCGCTGATTCAGGTTGCACGGCATTGTCTCAATCCAGGTGGTGGCAACGCCAATGATCGGCTTGGCGAGATCCTCGTCAGAGAAGCCGACCGCCTTCAGCATCGCGCGCGCTGGTGCGCGATCTGGGCCATCGGTCATGGCGGCGGAGTGCCGCTTCGCCGGATCGCTCGCGTGGTCGTACGGGTTCTTGCTCATCGCGGCGTGTTTGGCTGCAGCGTGTTGATGGTTCCTAGGTGCGCCGTCTCGTGCGCCAGAATCTTTTCTCCCTGCGTGCGGATGTAGTCCAGCTCATCAAGCCCATCGAGCAGCATCTTCTGGCTGAAGAGGTCAATCGGGAATGCGTGCGTTGCGCCGTCGGGAGTCGTCAACGTTGCAGTTGCAAGTTCGATGGTGACCGTTGCAGCAAGGTCATCCTTGGCGATCTGCATCAGCGTGGCGTGCAGTGGTGCTGGCAGCACGATCGGCAGAATGCCGTTCTTGAGTGCGTTCGACTTAAAGATGTCGGCGAAGCTGGTGGCGAGGATCGCCTTGATGCCGAAGGCGCCGAGGGCCCACGGCGCATGCTCGCGGCTGGAGCCGGTGCCGAAGTTGTCGCCCGCAACGAGGATGCCGTGGCCGGCGTAGCGCGGCTCATCAATCACGAACGGTGGGTTCTTCTTGCTGCCGTCGGCCTCAAAGCGCCAGTCGTGGAAGAGGGCATCGGCGAGGCCCGCCTTATCGATGACCTTCAGGTAGCGCGCTGGAACGATCTGGTCGGTGTCGACATTCTCGGCGGGGAGTGGCACGAGCCCCGTGGTGAAGGTGCCGACCTTTGGGGCGGCCATCAGCGGCTCATCCCTGGAAGCGTGCGTGGATCGGCGATCACGCCAGTCAGTGCGGTGGCGGCGGCGGTGAGCGGCGAGGCCAGGAAGGTGCGACCCCCCTTCCCCTGGCGCCCCTCAAAGTTGCGGTTCGAGGTGCTGATGGCGTACTCGCCCGGGGCGAGCTGATCGCCGTTCATGGCGATGCACATCGAGCAGCCCGCCTCGCGCCAATCGGCACCCGCGTCGCGGAAGATCGTGTCGAGCCCCTCGCGCTCCGCCTGACGCTTTACGTCGGCAGAACCAGGCACCACCATCACGCGGACCCCCTTCGCAACGGTCTGACCTTTGAGAACATTCGCGGCGAGGCGCAGGTCGCTGATGCGACCGTTGGTGCAGCTCCCAATAAAGACGGTGTTTACCGGTCGACCGATGATGCTGTCGCCCGCATGTAGATCCATGTACTCCAGTGCGCGAGTAAGCGCGCGTGCGGCGGCGGGATCAGACTCGTTTGCTGGATCCGGAATCGTGCCGCTAATCGGCAGGCCCATCCCTGGGTTCGTGCCGTAGGTCACCATCGGCTCAAGAGTGTTTGCATCAATGACGATCTCTTTGTCGTACGTTGCGCCTTCGTCGCTTGTCAGCGTGCGCCAGCGTTCAACGGCGGCATCCCAATCGGCGCCCTGTGGTGCATGTGGTCGACCCTTCAAGTAGGCAAACGTTGTTTCGTCGGGTGCAACGAGACCGGCGCGTGCGCCACCCTCGATGCTCATATTGCAGATCGTCATGCGCTCCTCCATAGAGAGTGCGCGAATCGCTGAGCCTGCGTATTCGAAGACGTGACCGGTGCCGCCACCGACACCGATGCGCGCGATCAGCGCGAGGATGATGTCCTTTGCGGAGACGCCTGGGCGCAGAGTTCCATCAACGCGCACGAGATACGTCTTCGGCTTGCGCTGCAAGAGGCACTGGGTGGCGAGGACCATCTCGACTTCGCTGGTGCCGATGCCAAACGCCAGCGCGCCGAATGCGCCGTGGGTTGCGGTGTGTGAGTCGCCGCAGACGATGGTGGCGCCAGGCTGGGTGAGACCGAGTTCTGGCCCAATGACGTGCACGATTCCTTGGTTCGGCGACTCCCAGCCGTGGAGCGGGACGCCGAACTCGGCGCAGTTCGCCTCGAGCTGCTTCACCTGGGCGGCGGCCATCTCGTCGGCGATTGGCAGGTTGCGTGGCGTGGTTGGAATGGAGTGGTCGGCGGTCGCCACCGTGCGGTCAGGGCGGCGAACCTTCAGCCCGCGGCTGCGGAGACCGGTGAATGCCTGGGGGCTGGTGACCTCGTGCACGAGGTGGAGGTCGATCGCGAGGATGGCG
>JBAXLC010000123.1:0-2169 GCA_037135015.1 bacterium
CGAGGAAGCCGACATCGATGCGACCCCCCTGCAGATAGAGGCCGAAGAGGTCGTGCATGGAGACGGTCGCGGTGGAGCCGGTCACGATCGTTGGATCACCAATAGAAAGCGGGAGTCGTGCGGGATTTGCGCCGAAGACGCCCGCCTCGTAGACCAGCTCCATCTCTGGCGCAACGGTCCGCTTGGCCAGGTTCACGGCGATGTTCGGGAGGCCCACCCCCACGAAGCAGACGCGCTTTCCAGTGAGGGCATGCGCCGAGGCGACCACCATCAGCTCGCTCTTGCTCGCTGGGCGCTGCCCGCTCATCGGTAGTCTCCGTAGTCGACCGAACCAGATGGGGCGCTCGTTGGGGTGAGCCCCTTGAAGTAGTCGCCACCAAACTTCGCGACGTAGGCGGCGCGATCTTTCACGCCGTAGACCCACTCCTGCAGCCACGCCTCGGTGGCGGCGGCGTCGCGGCTGATGGTGTCCCACTCGCGGTAGAAGGCGTTGTCGCGATCGTACGAACCTTGCACGTACGACGGATGCGCGCCGAACGGTTCACACACGACGGCGTTGACGATCAGGCCAGGAATAATGGTGCGATTCGGATCTGCGCGAATCACACTCGTCGGCACGATCTCTTCCACCACGGCAATGACGCGCTTTGCAGCGAAGGCCGCCTCCTTCTGGCATCCAAGCAGACCCCACATCTGCACGTTCCCCTCAGCGTCGGCGCGCTGTGCATGGATGATCGTGACGTCAGGGTTGAGCGGTGGAACGGCGTAGACCTCTTCGCCACCGAACGGGCTCTGTACGGTGCGAATCAGTGGATTCACCTTCGGCAGATCGCTCTCGGAGTAGCTGCGCAGCGGATAGAACGGGAGGCGGTGCGCACCGGCCACATAGCGGCCGACCATGCCGTGATGGCTGTACTCCTCGATCTCAAGCAGAGATTCGCCGGGGGCGAGCGCCGCCGGTTCGGTTCGTCGGCGGATTGCGTGCAGTGAGCCAACGCCAGGGTTGCCGAGCCAGCTGAAGATCAACTTCTTGGCACAGCCTGCAGCAACCATCTGGTCGTACACAAGATCGGGCGTCATTCGCGCCAGTGTGAGATCGCGTCGCTTCTGCCGAATGATCTCGTGCCCTGCCGCAAACGAGATGCAGTGGGTGAACCCTTCGATTGCCACCGTATCGCCGTCGTGCACATGTGCGGCGATCGCCGTGCGCATATCAACAAGCTTCGAGGCGCTCATCTGGTCTCTCCTGCGAAGGCTGATAGTGGCCCGCGCATGGGCGTTGGCTCAGTGCCGTGCGGCGACTGCCGCTGCGGCCTCGCAGAAGATGCGGATCGCGGTATCCATTTCGGCTTCGTTCACCACGAGCGGTGGGCTCATGCGCACGCCGCGGTCGCCACAGGTCAGCACGAGAAGGCCGCGCTCAAACGCCTCGACCTCAACCTCGCCAGCAATGTCGCCATCGGTGAAGTCGACGCCGATCATGAGGCCGATGCCACGAATGTCGGTGACATGCTTGTTCCCGGCAAGACCTGCACGCAAACCCTTGACCGCCTGTGCGCCGCGATCAACCGCGTTCTGCATGAGGTTCTCATCGCGGATCACTTCCAGGGTGGCAATAGCCGCGGCTGCGGCTACTGGATTACCACCGAACGTTGAGCCGTGCGAGCCGGGCTTCCAGCGCATCCAATGCTCTTTGGCAATCACTGCGCCAATCGGCATCCCTGAGCCGAGACCCTTCGCGGCAGCAACGATGTCGGGCTCGATACCAAAGTTTTCAATCGCCCACATCTTGCCGGTGCGACCGGCGCCGGACTGTACCTCGTCAACAACGATGGCGATGCAGTATTTATCGGCGATTGCCTTCAGCCGTGGGAAGAACTCCTTATCGGGAACGATGTAGCCACCCTCGCCCTGCACCGGCTCAACAACGAACGCGGCGATCTCGTCACCAGGGATGGTGCGCGCAATGATGCGCTCTTCAAGTTCGTCGAGACCCTCACTGCCGAATGGGACATGGAGGAAGCCTGGTGCCAGTGGGCCAAAGTGCGCGTGGTACTTCGCCTTGGAATTTGTCAGCGTGAGTGCGCCTAGGGTTCGTCCGTGGAAGCCACCGACGAAGCCGACGATCCACTGGCGACCGCTCATGTAGCGCGCCAACTTAATGGAGGC
>JBAXLC010000124.1:0-2164 GCA_037135015.1 bacterium
TCTTCTATACGGCGGCGTACGCGTTCATGAACCTTGGCGCGTTCGCCTTCCTCACCGCGCTGCAGGGTCGACCGGGCGCCACCACGCAGCTCTCGGATCTCGCGGGACTCGGCCGCAAGCATCCGCGCATGGCGATCCTCGCGGCGATCTTCCTATTGAGCCTCACCGGCATTCCGCCAACGGCAGGCTTCTTCGCCAAGACGTACGTCATTCTGGCTGCGGTGCAGGCGGGTGGGCCAGCCACGATCCTCGCCGTAATCGCGGTGCTCAACGCCGCCATCGCCGCCTTCTACTACCTGCGCGTCATCGTCTATCTCTTCATGCGCGACCCGGCGGAGCCTGCGATCCAGGTGGCCGAGGGGCCGATGCTGCGCGCCGGCCTGCTGATCGCCGCCATCGGCACGGTGGCCCTCGGGCTCGCCCCAACCCCGATCATCGAGGCGGTCGTCCAGGCCCTCGCCAAGTAGGCGCCGCCCCCGAGGCGGGGGTGTAACAATCCAACTTCTCGCTGCGCTCCCTCTGCGTCGCATCAGCGGGAATTCATATAAACTTCCGCTTCTATGAGCGCACAGCACGTCTCCGCACTCCCCGCCGCCACGGGCGCCGCCGTCTCCCGCCTTGCGGGGGAGCGCGACGTCATCGAGGCGGCACGCCGCGTGCACCGTGCCCTCGGCGATACCAACCGCCTCGAGGTGGTGCGCCGCCTTGCCGCCGGCCCCGCCACCGTCTCTGAGCTGATTGAGTTCACCGGCCTCTCGCAACCGCTCGTCTCATGGCACCTGCGCCGCCTGCGCGCCGCCGGCCTTGTGACCACCGAGCGCTCCGGTCGCGAATCGATCTGCACCCTCCGCACCGCCACCATCGCCGAAGGGCACGCGCTGATGCTCTCCGCTCTCGGCATCGCTGACCCTGCCGCCTGGGTCGCCCCAGCCGATGCACTTCCGAGCGCCACGCCACTCGTTGACGCCGTTCGCGGCGAGGAGGCGTAACCGTGGCGAAGCGCACAATCACGAAGCGGAAGACCACCAAGCGCAAGAGCACCAAGCGCGTCACGCAGGGGAGCCTGCTCACCACCACCGAGCGCAGCAAGATCAAGCGCATCGGCGAGCCGATCGCGCTCCTGCTCGGGCGCATCGGCTTCTCACCTGATGCGCTGACCCTCGTCGGGTTTGGCATTGTGCTGATCGCCACCGCGCAGGTTGCACTCGGCAACTGGGCACTTGCGGCAGGCATTCTTATTGCTGGAACGCTCTTTGATGGGCTCGACGGCACACTCGCCCGTGCAACAAATCGCGTCACCGCATTCGGCGCATTCTTTGATTCATCGCTCGATCGCGCAGCAGAGGCGGTGATCTATGCCGGCATCGTCTACAGCGCCGCTGTTCTTGGAGATATCCAGATCGGTACTGCAGCTGCGCTTGCGCTCGGCATCGGCTCGCTTGTGAGCTATGTGCGCGCACGTGGCGAAGGCCTCGGCGTCTCCGCACATGGCGGCATCGCACAACGCGCCGAGCGGGCGGTTCTTCTCATTCTCGGCCTGCTCGCCGCCGGCCTCACAGCGGAGACGAGCTACCTGCTCTATGCACTCCTCATCATCGTTGCACTCTCAGCCGTTACCGTGCTGCAGCGAATCTTGTTTATTCGCGCCGCGTTGACAGCCACCAGGCGCCGCGCATAGCGCGCCAATTGAATGCTCGCCGCCTGGCGTGAAACGGGCGGTTAGTGAAGGCGGACCCACAGGTGTGGGCTCGCAAAGCGGAAAGGTCGCGAAGGCGACAGAGAAAGGGGTAACAGGAAAATGGTAGAGATGAACGGGCCTCGCGCCCAATGGAATGCACGACCGGCGCCGACAACGCCGATCAAGGCAACGAATCCGATCCGCGTCGCAATCGCGGGCGTCGGTAACTGCGCCAGCAGCTTGGTGCAGGGCCGCTACTTCTACGCCGACGTGGCGAACGATGCAAAAGTCCCAGGACTGATGCACGTCGACATTGGCGGCTATCACGTGCGCGATCTTGACTACGTTGCGGCGTTTGACGTTAACGTCACCAAGGTTGGCAAGGATCTCTCCGTTGCACTTGGCGCAGAGCCAAACAACACCTGGACCTTCCAGGAGATCCCAACGACCGGTGTGATCGTTCAGCGTGGACCAACGCTCGACGGC
>JBAXLC010000125.1:0-2116 GCA_037135015.1 bacterium
ACACCGACACCGTCGGCCACGTGCTCTGGGTGAATAATCTCGGCGTGCATCGCGAGCACCGCAACCGTGGACTGGCGCGACTGCTGCTTGAGCGACATCTGATTCGCGCACAGGCAGATGGCTACGAAGGGTCAATGTTGGGGGTGGATGCCGAGTCGTTAACTGGCGCGAACAAACTTTATGAAAGCGTTGGATACAAACACCACTCCGGCGCCGTGCGCTACATCTTTGGTGACGCGGAGTTCTCCTAGCGTTCGCTGCCCCTTCACGTGCCGATAGCGGCTGGGTGACCGTTTCGTGCGGAGCGAACGATCGCCTCAATCACTGCGATGTTGCTAGCGCCCCGCTCGCCCGAGATCAGCAGCGGCACCTCTTGGCGCGCAGCTGCTGCGAGGTGCGCATATTGCTGCTCGTACACGTTCTGTCGGGGGAGTGGCTCTGCGACCTTGCCGCCAGAAGTTCTCACCGAAAGTTGGCCAGAGAATGCTCGCCCCCACCACTCACTGCTACTGATGGTGCCGGCATCGCTGGTGATCTCAAAGTCGTTCTCATCGGCCCCCCAGCTCGACGAGAGCTGCACTCGCACGCCGCTCGCACACTCAAGCTCGACGTGCCCGCCGCCGATGTCGGCGTTTAGGTGAGCGGCAACTACCTGCACGATTGGCCCGAGTAGGCGGGCGGCGGCATCAATAGCGTGCACGCCCATGTCAAAAAGTGCGCCGAATTCCGCGGCTGTGTCACTCACCGCCGCATTGCCACCGCGGCGCGCTGTGCTCGGCTCGGCAAAAAACGAGGCGCTGATCCGTGCGCTACGCACCTCTCCAATGGCACCACGGGCCAAGAGTGCACGCGCAGCAACGATAGGCGGTGCCCACTCCATGCAGTGCGCGACGGCTAACATCACGCTGTTCTCACGCGCTGCACGAATCATGTCAGCACAATCGGCACTACTTAGCGCCATCGGCTTCTCAACAACGACGTGTAGGCCTCGGCGTGCGGCGGCAATCGCCCCCGCCGCATGTGCCTCGTTTGCCGTAACGAGCACCACGCCATCGACAAGTGACGTGTCGATTGCCTCAATGGATGTGTAGCTCTGCGCGGCGCCGACACGGGCCGCCGCGGCGGTGGCGCGTTCTGCATCGCGGTTGATCACCGCAGCAAGCGCTGACCCCTCGGCGCGACGGAGTGCTGGGGCGATCCAGTCAAGGGCGAAGTCACTGCTACCGACCAGTGCCCAACGAATTGGTGGCACGCTGGGCGACCTGCCCGCCGCTAGTCTCGGACTGGTGTTTGCGAGACGGAGCGCGTTGCCGAGGCTTCGAGCTTCTCCGCCTGGCGCGCGAGCAGCCAGAGCAGATCGGCGAGGCGGTTCAAATACGCCAACAGGTGTTCGCCAGGGAGTAGGCCTTCGCGGCCGAGCGTTACGCACCAGCGCTCCGCACGGCGGATGATCGTGCGCGCGAGCTCAATGGCCGATGAGGCCTTGCTCGAACCTGGGATCACGAAGTCCTTTGGGAATTCGATCACCGCTTCGGTTGCGGCGAGGAGCGTGTTGATGCGCGCCAACATCTTTGGTGAGACCTTGGTGCGCCCCTCTTCGAGGCGGTTCCATGCGTCTGGATTCGTTGCAAGTTCGGCGCCAATCACAAAGAGGTCGCGCTGAATGGAGAGGATGGTTTCGTCAAGCCCAGCGATCCCCTCGCCGGTGAGGCCGATCAGTTCGGCGCGTGCCATGCCGAGTGCGGCGGTGGCTTCGTCGATGGTGCCATACGCCTCGGTGCGCACATCGTCTTTTGAGATTCGATCGCCGCCGAAGAGGAGGCCCGTGGTGCCAGTGTCACCCTTACCGGTGGCGACCTTGCTTGCTGGCAGCTTCAGCTCGTCGCTCACCAGGCGAGACCCGCATCCTTCGGATCCCAGCGCTCAGCAAGGAGTGTGACCTTCACCGGATGCTCGAGTACCGATTCAGCCGCCTCTTTCACCTGCGCAAGCATCGAGCCTGCGTATGGGCAGAAGGGTGTGGTGAGGATCATCTTCACTTCAGATTCGGTCTCGCCCACAAGCACCTGGCGAATGAGCGCGAGTTCAACAACGTTCATGCCGATCTCGGGATCAA
>JBAXLC010000126.1:0-2050 GCA_037135015.1 bacterium
CCGCTGAGAGTCGTGCCTCAATACGGTTCTGAACAGCAGTAAAGACGATCGTGAGGACCCAATAGACAACGCCAGCGATCATGAAGGTCTGCAGCGTTTTGAACTCCTTGGCCCCCACATTGCGGGCACGCCAGAGGATCTCCTGGAGGCCGACGGTCGAGGCGAGCGCGGAGTCTTTCAGCATGGCGACGAAGTCGTTGCCGATGGCAGGCACGATGATGCGGAAGGCCTGTGGGGCAACGATGCGCAGGAAGGCGGTGCGTGGTGCCATGCCGAGGGCGGCGGCGGCTTCACGCTGTCCGAGGGGCACAGCCTGGATGCCGGCGCGGAAGATTTCCGTCATGTACGCGCCGTAGTTCATGGCGAGGGCGGCCATGGCGCAGAGGATTGGATCGAGCACGACGCCAATCTGCGGAAGTGCGAGGTACCAGAAGAGCAGCTGCAGAATCAGCGGAGTCCCGCGGAAGAAGCTCACATAGAACGAGGCGATGCCGTTGAGGAGTGGGCTCCGTGAGAGGCGGCCTAAGGCGCCAATGATCGCAAGAATGGTTGCCAAGCAGATTGAGACTGCCGAGACCAGAAGGGTCAGCCAAACGCCCTGAAGAATGAACGGGGCTGCGGTCTGGATGAACGAGATCTCAACGTTGAGCGAGAAGATGATGAACGAGATGAGGAGGAGGACGATCCCGCCCCAGACCAGCCGGAAGCGGTTCTGCCAACCGCGTGAGCGTCGCTGCTCGTCGGCGGCAACGGACTGCGCGAGTGCCTGAGCCTCTTCGTGCATGTCCCCCCCTCCCTACTCTTAGTGAAGCGCTGAGGAGCCCTGGGTCTCCCCAGGGCTCCTCAATCGCAGACGGCTTTCAGCCGATACGCATTACGGCTTGCTGACGTCGCGGCCCAAGTTGCTCATCGCAAACTTGGTGAGCGTGCCATCAGCGTGCATCGCGGCAACGATCTCGTTGATCGCGACGATCGCCGATGCCGTATCAGGGCCCGACTTGTCGAGAGCAAACGAGATGCGGCCAGCGAAGTTTGCCTCTTCGTTCAAGAAGCGGAGCTTCCCGTCCGACTCGGCAATCGCAGCCTCGATGAACTCACGGCTCTGTGCCATGGCGTCCCAGTCATCGGTGCGGCCCGCAAGGTACGCCTCGATGCACTCGTGGTCTGTTGGGTACGTCTTGAGGACGGCACCCGTTGGTGGCTCGTTGAACTGGTCAACGACGGCGCTGCCAGCAAAGCCACCGGTGATCCAGGTGCTGTGCGTGGTGCTCTCACCAGCGCAGATCGTCTTGCCGGCAAGGTCAGAAACCTTGGTGGCCGTCGATGTGGTTGGAACAATCACATAGCCCGACTCATAGAAGTACGGCTCAAGGAAGTCCACAACCTTGGCGCGGTCTTCGGTCTGGGTCATGGAGCCGATGGAGATATCCCATCGCCCCGCCCAGCTTCCGGCGGTGATGGCTGCCCACTCTGGGGTCACCCACTCAACGGTGACGCCGAGGCGCTTGGCCGTCTCACGTGCGGTATCCGAGTCGAAGCCCACATACTCGCCGGCTGCATTCAGCTCGGAGTACGGTGGGTAGGCTGGGTCCGTTGCGATCTTGATCACGCCAGCGGCGCAGATCTTTCCGAGCAGCGTCGTGGCTGGCTCGCCAGCGACGATCGCCTTCTCGCAGACGGTGCCGGCTGCGGCACTAGGGCTCGCGGTTGAGCCACCACAGGCTCCAGCCACGAGGGCGGCGCCCGTCAGGAGCGCCAGAAGCGTCGACTTGATCTTCATCTCGTCACTACCTCACATATTCCGGCGGGGCAGGCCCAGCGGGCCACCTCGGCGCCTTGGGAGCGATGATCCCACGCTCGGAAGCGTGCTGCCAGCAGGTTGCGCAGGTCGCCGAGGCCGTAGGATGCCCCCATGAGCAGCCGAGCCACCCCTGGGCAGGTCCAAACCGTCCTCGGCGCCGTAGCGCCTGGCGAACTCGGCTTCACCCTCCCCCACGAGCACACCAAGTGCAGCCTCTGGTGGATCGAGAACCGCTGGGACTACTGGGAG
>JBAXLC010000127.1:0-2018 GCA_037135015.1 bacterium
GGCGCCGTTGAGGGTGTCTTGCGTGCGCCGCTCGAGGTGCTCCCCGCTGGCACAGAGGAGCGACCGAAAGAGGGCGAGCCGAGCGCATCAGCGCACGGGGAGCTGCTCTAACTCTTCTCGGGTAGCGGTGCGATACTGCTGGTCATGAGTAAGCCTGACAACGCCACGCTTCCGCTCCCTTGGCCACCGGTGATTGCCGAGGCGCGCTCCCCGTTTACGGCGGTGCGCGTAGCCACACTCATGTTGAATCGAACGCGTGGCGTGCATGAGCGACTCGCCGACATCGCCGATGCGCTGAATGCGGCACACCTTGATTGGCTCTTCGAGCGCCGCGTGGTGGCCGATGAGCTGCTGCAGTTGCAGGCGAACTGGTTCAGCGACTTCCGCACCACCACCGGCTTCATTGTGGAAGATTGCGATCAGGGTCCAGTGGTTACGCTCGAAGATTCATCGCGCATGACTGGGTGGTTGGAGCGCCAGGTCGCCAAGGCACACGATGCCTGCCGCGCTGAACTGAGCGCCTTCGCCAAGAACGACCGCGCCGCTGGCGATCGCTAAGCGCGCATGAAGCGCGACGATCTCGTTCGCCAGACCCAAGACCTGATCGATCAGGGCGATCGCATCGCGCGTGCCCCGTCGCGCGCGGCGCTGAACACCTGGCTCGCGGCGAGCGACGCGCTGCTCTCGTCGGCGTGGGGGCAGATGGATCGCTACCACCAGGCCTGGCTCGACGTGGGGCGCATCGCGCAGCCACTGCGCGGCCGACAGATCAGCGAAGGTGAGGAGGCCGATGAGGTACGCGCCGTGGTTGCCGCCAAGGGCGCAGTGCTCCGCGCCTCACTCGACGCGGTCGAGCGACTCGGCATGCCCTTCCTCGGTGAAACCAAAGCCCGAGCGAAAGACGAGAAGGCGGGGCTCCCCGACCACCTGTTCGAGGCACCGCACGGCTTGACGGGCGGCACGGGTGCGCTGCAGGCGGCCATCGATGCGGCGCGTAAGGCGGCGAGCGAGCATGAAGACCACGCCTTGAATCGCACGCGAACGCCGGTAAAGGGCGAGGGCGACGACCTCTGGTAGCGGGCTCCCTTGCGGGGCGCGATGGTACCCTTACGCACATGAGTCACCCACTGCACGGCGCCCGTCCCCTCGACCGAACCGCCGGGTTCCCGAGCGTCGTTGCGCCGCTCACCGCCCAGTGGGAACAGCTCGCCGGCCGCGCCATCGTGGCCGCCGTGGAGCGCAATCCTGAACTCCGCGACCGCGTCGGCGACATTGGCCTGCGCCACCTAATGCGCGATGCCCAGGTGGTGCTTGAGAAGCTCGCCGAGAGCGTCGCCTCGGGCAGCATCACTCCGCTGAAGAGCTTTACCGAACACGGCACCCCAACCTGGCGCCGCCGCCGCATCTCTATGGATGACGTCACCGATCTCTATGAAGGCCTGCGCATCGCCGTACCAACGGTGCTCGCCGGCGAGGCCGCCGCATTCGCCGATCGCGCACTCCTCGAAGGCATCGCCGTACTCAAGTGGCACCGCCGCCTTGGTGGAGACATGCGCAAGCGCAACCGCATCCTTGCCGCCATCTACAAGGGAGCCTAACCATGACCATCAAGTGGGTGCACACCGATCCGCTCGTGATGAATGGCGAACCGTTTTTGTACGGAACACGTCTCACCGTGCGGCGACTGCTTGAACTGCGCGCTTCAGGATTTGATGGCAATCGTCTGTTGAAGGAGATGCCCGAGTTACGCATCGTTGGTATCGCCCGCGCGTACGAGTTTGCCGCCGCAAACCGCGAACACTACGCCGAGTTCTTTGACGCCAACGGTGCACTGCTTGGCCCCGACCTTACGCCTGCAGAGTTGGCGCTCGTATGACCGAAGAGACACTCGCTGCAATCACCCCGTTCGATGCGCAGAAGCGCGCCACCGAACTTGCCATCCTCGACGCGCTGCGTTCAGTTGTTGATCCCGAGATCGGCATGAACGTTGTTGAACTCGCGCTCATTCGCCAGGTGCT
>JBAXLC010000128.1:0-2017 GCA_037135015.1 bacterium
CCAAAGCGATTCAAGAAGCGTGATGACAAGTTCGGCGCAGGGCGACGTCGCCGCGTCTGCTCGTTCTGCAGCGACAAGCAGGGATACATTGACTACAAGGAGATCAATCGTCTCCGCCGTTATCTCTCGGACCGCGCCAAGATCGAGCCACGCCGCAAGACGGGCACCTGCGCGCAGCATCAGCGTGAAGTGACCGCAGCGCTCAAGCGCGCTCGGCAGATGGCGCTCTTGCCATACGCACCGCAGCACCAGGGCTAGGTCCGGTAGAGGCGCGCACTATGGCGAAGAGCACCGGCCACGAGTTTGATGGGATCACCGCCTATTTAGAGGGTGACTTCCGACCGCTGGCCGATGCGAAGGTGAGCGTGATGACGCATGCGTTCCTGTACGGCACGGCGACCTTTGAAGGGATTCGCGCCTACTGGAACGCCGACGAGGGGCAGCTCTATGCGCTGAAGGTCACCGAGCACCTGGAGCGGCTGCGCTCGTCGTGCAAGATCATGCTCATGGACCCACTCCCAGACGTGCAGGAGCTGAAGGGGATCGTGGTCGAACTACTCAAGCGCAATGCCTTTAAAGAGGACGTGTACGTTCGGCCAAGCGTCTATAAGAGCACCAAGGCGATCGGCGTCAAGCTGCACGGTCTGGAGAATGACCTCTATGTCATCTCCGTTCCGTTTGGCGACTACATCGACACCGCAACGGGGATCCGCTGCGCGACCGTCGCCACGCGCCGTACCTCTGACCTGGCCATTCCAGCGCGAGCCAAGGTGGCGGGCAACTACGTGAATAGCGCCTTCTCGAAGAGTGAGGCGGGGCTGAACGGCTTCGACGAAGCGATCGTCCTTACCGAAGCGGGCAAGGTCTCTGAGGGTTCCGCCGAGAACCTCTTCATGGTGCGTGGCGGGAAGCTCGTCACCCCCGGCGTCAACGATGACATCCTTGAGGGGATCACCCGGGCGGGCATCATCGAGATTGCCGCAGAGCTTGGTATCCCAGTGGTCGAGCGACAGATCGACCGCAGCGAGCTCTACATCGCCGACGAGATCTTCCTCGTGGGGACGGGGGCTCAGGTGTCGCCAGTCATTGAGGTCGATCACCGTTCCGTCGGCACGGGGAATATTGGCGAGCTAACGAAGCGAATCCAGCGCCGCTACTTTGATGCGGTGCGTGGCAAAGCACCCGCCTACAAGCACTGGCTTACGCCGATCTACTAGTCCTTTCGGCGCCCCTACGGGGTGATCGTTGGCACGTCGGCGCCAGTAATGATCTCTACATCGACCGTGATGGTCGGATCGTCAATCAGCGTCGCCTTTATGCCCAGGAGGCGTTCAAGCAACGCGAGCGACACTGGCATCCGCTGCTCGGCACCGTTGTAGATGATGAATCGAGTTTTCAATAAGCCGATCTCGCTGGGGGTGATCGCAGTTGGCGCTGATGCGTCAAGGCCAGCTCGGGCGAGTGCTGCGGCGAGAACTCCCGCCTCACCCTTTCGCCCAGTGCCATTCAGGACCCAGATACGCGCCGCCTCCCTGGCAATTGCATCGGCCTCACGCTCCTCTTTCGTTGGCTGTGCGGTGACGGCCTTGAGCACGGCTGCGCGGATTTTCGCTACATCGGGAGTGATGATGTATCCACGGGAGTCGGAACCAACGGTCTGGTAGGTCGGCGGTGTGAAGACGATGCTGCGGATGCTTCCAGCGTCAATCTGGGCGATGAGGTCTAAGAGGAGCGGCAGATCTTGCTGTGGGAAGTCGCTCTTCAAGGAGTCCTTGAGCGCAGCAGCCAGCGAGGGGAGGTTCCGGGTGATCGCCGCCATGTCACTCTGGGCTCGAATCGCAGAGATCACCTGCTGCTGTCGGGCGGCGCGATCAAAGTCTGAGCTGCCGTGTCGTGATCGGGCAAAGATCAGCGCTTCATCACCATTCATGGCGTGCACGCCAGCCAGAATGTGGATGCGTGCGTATTTGCCGCTGGCGATCGGATACGAGTCGTCGGTGACAGGGTTTCGCGCAGT
>JBAXLC010000129.1:0-1999 GCA_037135015.1 bacterium
GATCTCCGGCGGCGTTCAGTTCCCGGGGTTCTTCGGGATCGGCTTCTTGCGAACCAGTCCTGCATCACCATGCGTCTCGAACACCGCCTTCCAGCGGTCGAAGCTGGCTCGACCGATGCCGAAGTACCTAAAGGTCCGACCGACATGCCCAGTCTCCACGGCATGGCTCAGGATCCTCGGCCGAGTAGCAGGGGCTCGGCGCGCCCAGTGGAGCACTCCAGAACTCTGCTGGCTGATGTTCTGAGTGATCTCCATTGCAGGGTGCGCCTAGGCAACTGTCGTGGCCCCGGCGCCAGCCTCGCGTGCCGCTAAGCCGCACTCAGTTGACGGTCAGCGCCTCGTCGGCGGCTCCGGCAGCGGGCGGGGAGCGTCTTTGGCGCCGCAATCGCTTCACGCGGGGTGGCCGCGACTGCACAACGCCCGAGGCAAATACGGAGGCGACGTAGACTGCGAGGCCAGTGACCTGCATTGGGAAGTCGAAGCCCGAGTGTATCAGCACCAGGAGGAGGCTACCAAGCGCCGCGGCCGGAATGAAGCGCCGGCTCCGCCGCATCGACGCGCCCCGGATCAGCAGCCACGCGAGGCAGAATGCGCCCGCGAGCAGGACTGCGGGGCCCGCAACGCCCATGCCCATCGCGATCTCAAGGTAGCCGCCGTGGCCGCGGTCGAGCGTGAGCTCAAGGTCCATGCATCCCGGATCGCGGTACATGGGGTAGGCAAACTCCAGCGTCCCAAAGCCCGTGCCGGTAAGGGGGCGATCCCGGATGGCGGCAATCATCCCCTCGAAGAAGCACCAGCGGGCGTCACTTCCCACGTCAGACTGCTGGAGCCTGGAGAGGTATGGCCCGCCGTAGAGGTAGGTGAGGCCGAGAGCGAGTGCGGCGGCGGCGGCGGCGGCGGCGGCGACGCTCGCCCCCCCGTCTCGACGCCCCGGCCAGCCACGTACGCAGAGCAGAGACGTGACGGCAAGACCCAGCAGGGCGGACGTCACCCCCGCGCGCGACTTCGTGAGGAAGAGGGCAACGGCGAGCGTGAGGAAGGCGAGGAGCGTCGCGGCGAGGGCCAGGATCTGGCCCCTCCGGTGGTCATCGCCGCGGAGGATGACGTCCCCCACTCCGCGGATGCCGACATCAGACAGTCGTTGCAGGAGGTACGCCAGCCAGAGCATTGTGCCCACACCAAGAAAGGACGTGGCCGTGTTGCGATTGACGAAGAAGGCCGTCACGCCCTCCATCGGGCTAAAGCGCTCCTGAAACAGGAGGCGGTCGGGCGTCGCCGAGAATTCATAGAGGCCGAGCGTGGCGCCCGCGAGGGCGAGGAGCGCCATCGCGCGCGCGAGTGTCGCCGCGGCGTCATCATCCGGGAAGAGCGCAACTCCCACGATGAATGCAATCGCAGGCGTGAGAATTGTATAGAGCGAGATCAGCGTCACGGAGGGTGCGACCGATATGGTGCCCCTGAGCGGGCCCAGCACCCGCGACGCCTCCGCCCAGCTTGGGTTCTCGACGCCGATCGGCAGGGACTGGAGGGACGCCCACAGCGCGAGCCCACCCGCCAGTGCGATTGCGAGGCCTACGGGTGTCACGAGTTCCGCCCGCAGCGGGCGGAATACGCAGGCCACGGCGAGGACCGCAAGCGCGATCAGCTGGCCGATCTCGACTCCGATGTTGAAACCGAACAGCGCGGGGACGATGCGGTCGCGCGGCAACGACAGCGCGCCAAGTGCGCCGGCAAACCCTGCGCCGTGGACGAGGCCGAAAATGGCGGCGAGCGGCGCGGCGCCCCGGCGGGCGCGTTCGGATCCGAGCAGCGTGGCGCAGAACGCAAAGATCGCGGCGCCGGCATAGATCGGCAGCGGCGGCGGGGCATAGCCGAGGGCGCTGGCGGCGAGCGGCAGAGCGAGCGTCGAGCCGGCGATGATCGCAGCACGAAGGTAAGTCGATTTCCCGCCGATCGCTTCGGCGGCGGCGAACGCGATGGTGAAGGCGATCAGCATCTC
>JBAXLC010000130.1:0-1980 GCA_037135015.1 bacterium
ACGGCCGCATCTGCCCGATCGAGACGCCGGAAGGCCCGAACATCGGTCTGATCAGTTCGCTGAGCACGTTCGCGCGGATCAACGATTTCGGCTTCATCGAAACCCCTTACCGCAAAGTGATCAACGGCCGCGTCACCGACACGATCGAATACCTTCCGGCCGACAAGGAGGAAAACTTCCTCGTGGCCCAGGCTAACTCGGTCACGGATTCCCACGGCAAGCTCGTAGGAGACAGGGTCTCCGTCCGCTATCGCGGCGACTTCTTGGAAGTTGAACCGGCCAAGGTCCATCTCATGGACGTCTCGCCCAAGCAGCTCGTCTCGGTGGCCGCCGGCCTCATTCCGTTCCTTGAGCACGATGACGCCAACCGCGCGTTGATGGGCTCGAACATGCAACGCCAAGGCGTGCCGCTCCTGCGTTCCGAGGCACCCGTCGTCGGCACCGGCCTGGAAGGCCGCGTGGCCCGCGACTCGAGGGCTGTCATCGCCGCGGAAGATTCCGGCAAAGTGGCCTCGGTCACGGCAGACCAGATCATCATCACCAAGGACGGCCACCTGCCCGAGGGTAAGCGCAAGATTAAGACCGATCCCGACAAGCATGTCTGGGTCTACGAACTGCGGAAGTTCATGCGATCGAACAGCAGCACCTGCATCAACCAGCATCCTCTGGTCAAGCGGGGCCAGTCCATCAAGAAGGGTGACATCATCGCCGACGGACCGTGCACCGACGGGGGCGAACTCGCGCTCGGCCGCAACGTGCTCGTCGCATTCATGCCGTGGAGCGGTTACAACTTCGAGGACGCCATCCTCATCAGCGAGCGCGTGGTCAAGGAGGACATTTACACGTCCATCCACATCGACGAATTCGAGATCGGCGCCCGCGACACCAAGCTCGGACCGGAGGAAATCACCCGCGACATCCCGAACGTCGGTGAGGAAGCCCTGCGCAACCTCGGCGCCGACGGCGTTGTTCGAATCGGTGCGGAGGTCAAGCCCGGCGACATCCTTGTCGGCAAAATCACACCTAAGAGCGAGACCGAACTCGCTCCCGAGGAGCGCCTCCTGCGCGCCATCTTCGGCGAGAAGGCGGCCGACGTGAAGGACACGTCGCTCACCGTGCCGTCCGGCACCTATGGGATCGTCATGGACGTCAAAGTCTCGGCAAAGAAGGAAGTGGCCAAGACCAAGATGTCGCCGACGGAGGCGAAGAAGCATTCCAAGGCCCTCGAGGAAGATTACAAGAAGCGCAGCGAGGAGCTGCACGAGCAGCTGACCGAGGCGCTTTCCAACGTCCTCCTCGGCGAGAAGATCCCGCTCGACGTGGTCAACGGCGAGAGCGGCGAGATCATCATCCCGGCCAACCGCAAGATCACCAAGACGCTGCTGCGCAAGCTGGCCGGCGTCTACAACCAAGTCGAGATTGATCCGAGCCCGATCCGCAACAAGATCCTCGAGATCATCGGCCAGTACCGCCACCGCTTCGACGATCTCCTGCACGAGCGCGACGAGAGCATGATGCGCGTGGAGAGCGGCGACGAAGTCGACCCGGGCATTGTCAAGCAGGTCAAAGTTTACATCGCCAGCAAGCGCAAGCTCAGCGTGGGCGACAAAATGGCCGGGCGCCACGGAAACAAGGGCGTGGTCGCGAAGATCGTGCCCGAGGAGGACATGCCTTTCCTCGCCGACGGAACCCCGGTCGACATCGTGCTCAACCCGCTGGGCGTGCCAAGCCGTATGAATGTCGGCCAAGTTCTCGAGACGCACCTCGGCATTGCGGCCAAGGCGCTCGGGTTCAAGGTGGCGACACCGGTCTTCGACGGTATCAGCGAGGACAAAATCTTCGATTACATGAAGCAGGCCAGCAAGGTCGACGGATTCACTTGGGTGCAGCCCAACGGCAAGGCTGTCGTGTACGACGGCCGCACCGGCGACCGTTTCGAGCAGGAGGTCGTGGTCGGCTACATCTACATGCTCAAACTCG
>JBAXLC010000131.1:0-1962 GCA_037135015.1 bacterium
AACGCGCAGTTCATCGTGCGCGAGGAGGGGATCTACCTGATTGAGGTGAACCCACGCGCCAGTCGCACCGTGCCGTTCATGAGCAAGGTGACGGGGATCCCGATGGTGTCGCTCGCGGTAGATATTGCGCTCGGGGATACGTTGGCGAGCGCCGGCTACCGCTCGGGTGTGGCATCTGCGCCAACTGGCGTAGCGGTGAAGGCTCCGGCATTCAGCACCGCAAAGTTGCGCGGCGTGGACCCTACGCTCGGGCCATTCATGCAGAGCACCGGCGAGGTGATCGGGATCGGCGCCAACGCGCGCGACGCGATCGGGAAGGCGCTGATCGCTGCAAACCTCCTCCCGCCACCGCCACGCGAGGGGCAGCGCACCGTTCTGCTGAGCATCGCCGACCGCGACAAGGGGCTCCTCCCGCAGCTGGCGCAGCCACTCGATGAGGCCGGCTACGACCTTGCCGCAACGCCAGGGACGCGCGACGCGCTCGCGGCGATCGGCATCAGCGCATCGCCAGCCGCTCCACTCGGGGGCGGCGGCGGGAGCGGCGCGCCAGAGATCGTGGAGTTGATCCGATCCGGTGCGGTCTGTGCGGTGGTGAATACACCCTCGCCGCAGAGCGGCGTCCTCCGCGATGCGTTGGAGATTCGGCTCGCCGCGGTGGAAGAGGGGGTGCTCTGCCTCACCACGATGGAGACCGCCGTTGCCGCCGCTGAATCGCTCGCCGTGCGCCGTTCACTCGCGAGTGTTGCGATCAGCCCGCTCAGCGGCGAGGGACTCCGCTAGCGGCTACAATCTACCCATGCAACTTGAGTATGTCGCCGGCGCATGCAACATCGGTCCTGAGGAGATCACGCGCCGCAAGCGTGCCGCTGTAGCGGGCCTTGCCGCCACGCTCTTTCTGGGCGCTGCGCTCCTTGCACTCGGTGCACCGAGTGGCTTCGGTCCACGCCTCCTCATTGCACTCCCGTTGACTGGCGCCGCAATCGGGTGGATCCAGGCGCGTCGACGCTTCTGCATGGCGTATGGTCTCGCCGGCACCTTCAACCTTGAGAAGATCGGCAACATGTCGCGCGTTGCAGGGGCTGCTGCGCTCGCCGCAGATCGCCGCACCGCGCTGATCATTGCTGCACAAGGGCTCGCCGTTGGGCTTCTCGGTGCGCTCCTCTTTGCCCTGATCCCGCTGAACTAGCGGAGGCAGACACGCGTGTCTGATCCACTGCCGATCCCACTGAAGGAGAGCAGGCTCGCCAACGGCCTGCGCCTGATCACCGTGGTTGATCGCACTGCACCGATCGCTACGGTGAACCTCTGGTACCACGTTGGATCCAAGGACGAGCGACCGGGTCGAACCGGCTTTGCGCATCTCTTCGAGCACCTGATGTTCCAGGGTTCCGCAAACGTCTCAAAGGCTGAACATCTTTCGTTGATTGAGTCGGTTGGTGGAAGCGCTAACGCCACCACGTGGCTCGATCGCACCAACTACTTCGCCACGGTTCCGGCTGAGTGGGTTGAGCTGATCCTCTGGATGGAGGCGGATCGACTCGGAACGCTCCTCGCCGCACTCGATCAGGCGAACCTTGATAACCAGCGCGATGTGGTGAAGAACGAGAAGCGCTCCAGTTATGACAACCAGCCGTACGGGACCGCCTACCTTGAGTTGCTCGCGCTCGCCTACCCGAAGGGGCATCCGTACCACCACCCAACGATCGGCTCCATGGAGGATCTCGACGCGGCGAGCCTGCAGGATGTGCGCGACTTCTTCGCCACCTGGTACGCGCCGAACAATGCGGTGCTCACCGTTGTTGGCGACATTGATGAGGCGGAGATCGCCGCTGCGGTTGAGCGACACTTCGGTGGCATCGCCGCCAACAGCGAACTCCCAGAGCATCCAGACCTTGTACTGAGCGCACCACTCGGCGGTGAGATTCGTAAGACGGTGAAAGATAAAGTTCCAGATCCGCGTCT
>JBAXLC010000132.1:0-1957 GCA_037135015.1 bacterium
ACCTCATCAAAGGAAAGAAGTGGCTCGGCACCCTCACCCTTGCGGACTACTCCCTCGACCGTGCACGCACGGTCGCCGATGCGGTCGGCGCTGGGTACAAGGTTGCCCAGGTTGACGCGGGGAACGCGGCGCAGCTGAAGGAGCTCATCGCGAGCTCCAAGGCGGACCTCGTCTTGAACGCCGTGGATCCACGCTTCGTCCCAGCGGTCTTCGACGCCGCCCTTGAGGCGGGCGTGCACTACATCGACATGGCGACGAGCCTCTCGGTTCCAGATGTGCAGAACCCATTCACCGTTCCAGGCCTCATGCTCGGCGCGTATCAAGAGGAGCGCAAGAAGCTCTGGGAAGATCGCGGCAAGTTGGCACTCATCGGCATGGGGATGGACCCAGGCCTCTCCAACATCTTCGCCGCCTACGCGAAGAAGTGGACGTTTGACGACATCTCAGCCGTGCATGTGCGCGACGGTGGTGACCTCCGCATTGAGGGCTACCCGTTTGCGACCGTCTTCAGCCTCTGGACCGTTATCGAAGAGTGCTTGAACCCGCCGATCGTCTGGCGCAACGGCAAGATCGAGGTGCGCGAGCCGTTCAGCGAGCCGGAGGACTTCGTCTTCCCTGAGGGGGTTGGCCCCGTGATGTGCGTGAACGTTGAGCACGAAGAGATCGTGCAGCTGCCACGCAGCATGAAGGCCGACGTGATTACGTTTAAGTACGCGCTTGGCGCCGACTTCATTGAGACGCTGCAGCTGCTGCACCGTCTCGGGCTCGACGGGAAGAATCCGATCAACGTGAAGGGCGTCCAGGTCGCACCGCGCGACGTGATCGCCGCCCTCTCGCCTGACCCATCAACGCTCGGCAAGAGCATGATCGGTCGTGCGATTGTTGGCACGCTCGTCAGCGGCACCAAGGATGGACGCCCGCGCGAGACGTTCCACTATCAGGTGTGCGATGCCGCGGAGACGATGGGTCGCTACAACCTGCAGCCAGTCGCCTGGCAGACGGGCGTAATGCCCGTCATGGCCATGGAGCTGATCGCCGAGGGCGTCTGGGGTGGCGCGGGAGTCAAGTCGCCCGACATGATGGATCCAGATCCATTCCTCGACATCTGTGAGGACTACGACGTAACGGTCAAGCTCGAGCATCGGCTCCCCGGCCGCTCGATCCTGCCAGCAACCGAGCAGCCGCCGGTCGGTGCTAAGTCGGTCACGGTCAAGGGCTCGTCGAGCCCAGCCGACACGGCCTACTCAGCGGCGGCAACCGCAGCGCTCTCCGCACCCGTCTCGTACCCCGAGACCGATGCCGAGCGACAGGGGCGCGGCGGACGCTAGAATCCGCCCGTGCCACGAGCCGTCGCACGGCGGAGTGGCCAATTGGGGGGAGGATACGAAACTGATGACGAGTTCCGGCGTTCTGCGCGCGCTACCGACACCTGATTCGTTCCGCGTTCCACCGCGCCTTGAGGGGCTCCGCCGCGTCTCGTACAACCTCTGGTGGTCGTGGCACCCCGAGGCTCGCGCACTCTTCCGCCGCATTCATGAAGCCCGCTGGATCGCGACACGAAATCCCGTTGCAGTCTGCTCTGGTCCAATTGACTGGGAGCCGCTCCTCGAGGATCCGAAGTTCCTGATGCAGGTCGACGAGGTCGTTGCGGCGTTTGACAACTACATGGCCGGCGGCAGCGACCACTGGTTCCCCCGCGCGCACGGCGCCGACCTCACCAACCCGATCACGCTCAATGCGCCCGCCAATGATCGCGTCCTTAGCGGCCAGGCGTTCGGCGCCGGGGCCGAAGTCGATATCCCCGGCGTGATTTAGAACTCAACGGCCGAGCTAAAAGCGCTCGACCTCGACATCCGCGCGGACCTCCAGGTGGTGATGAAGCGGAGCAACAAATCGGAGCGGGACTGCATTACGGCATTGAGGTGCGATGGAGCAAGTGCCATTCTGGACAACTGCC
>JBAXLC010000133.1:0-1934 GCA_037135015.1 bacterium
AGATCAAACTCGGTGCGGCGTCGGACGATGATGCGGCGGTGCTCAATGTGATGCTGCAAGACGGACTTCAGCGACAGCGTCTGCGGCTGGCCATCAACGAGCGCGAGCATGTTCATGCTGAATGCGGCGCGGAGAGGAGTGAGCTTCAACAGCTTGTTGAGCACCTTGTGCGGATTCCCGTCGCGCTTCACCTCAACGTAGATGCGCATCCCGTCGCGGTCGGACTCGTCGCGAAGATCAGCGATGCCATCAATGCGCCCCTCCTTGACGAGGTCGGCGATCTTCTCAACGAGTGACGCCTTGTTCACCTGGTATGGAAGTTCGTGGATGATGATCGCGGTGCGATCGCCGCGCGCCTCTTCGAAGGTGGTCTTCCCTTCAACAACTACGCGACCGCGGCCGTGTGCGTACATTTGGCGGATCGCATCAACGCGCTCAAGCTTTCCGGTGAGCGGGTTCTTGACGTTGTCATAACGGTAGAGGACGCCGCCCGTTGGGAAGTCGGGTGCAAGGACGAAGGCGCTCAACTCCTCAGCGGTGAGTTGTGGATTCTCTACGAGTGCGATCGCCGCGTCCGCAATCTCGCCAAGGTTATGTGGCGGAATGTTGGTAGCCATACCAACGGCAATTCCGGATGAGCCGTTGATGAGCAGGTTCGGCATGCGCGACGGAAGAACGCTCGGCTCCTTCTGCGTGCCGTCATAGTTCGGTGTGAAGTCAACTGTCTCGTTGTCAATGTCGGCGAGCATCTCGCCGGCGATTGCGGTGAGGCGCGCTTCGGTGTAGCGCATTGCGGCGGCGGAGTCGCCGTCAACGGAACCGAAGTTTCCCTGCCCGTCAACGAGTGGGTGGCGCATGGAGAAGTCCTGCGCCAGGCGGACGAGTGCGTCATAGAGGGCGCCGTCGCCATGCGGGTGGTACTTACCCATCACCTCACCCACGATCGCGGCGCACTTGCGGTAGGCGGAGCTACCTGAGAGGCCCATCTCACCCATCGTGTAGAGGATGCGGCGGTGGACCGGCTTGAGGCCGTCACGCACGTCTGGAAGGGCGCGCGCCACGATCACGCTCATGGCGTAATCGAGGTAGCTCGTGCGCATCTCGTCTTCAATGCGAATCGACTTAACAGTGGTGACGCTGATGCCGTTCGGGCTAATCCCGTCTGCGCCGTTATCTACGGTCTTATCTGCCATCTCGTCACCTCCTCTCTTTCTGCTCTATATCGCGTATTAAACGTCGAGGTTCTGGACCTTGCGCGCCTCTGCCTTAATGAAGTCGCGGCGCGGCTCAACACGCTCGCCCATCAACATCTCAAAGATCTCGTTCGCCGCCGCCGCATCTTCAATGCGTGCCTGAAGGAAGACGCGATTCTCTGGATTCATCGCCGTCTCCCAGAGCTGTTCGGCGTTCATCTCGCCGAGTCCCTTGAAGCGCTGCACGTTGACGTTCTTCGCCTTGAACGAAGCAACAGCGGCGTCACGCTCCTTCTCTGACGACGCGTACTTTGTCTCCTTGCCGGTGCTGATGCGATACAGCGGGGGCTGCGCAATGTAGAGGTAGCCTGCCTCAATGATCGCTGGCATGTAGCGGTAGAAGAAGGTGAGTAGCAGCGTGCGAATATGCGCGCCGTCTACGTCTGCGTCGGTCATGATGATGACGCGGTGATAGCGCAGCTTGGCAAGGTCAAAGGAGCTACTGCTGTCTTGAATCCCTGCGCCGAGCGCAACGATCAGCGTTCTGATGTTGTCGCTCCCCAAGATCTTGTCAATGCGCGCCTTCTCAACGTTGAGTAGCTTGCCGCGCAGCGGGAAGATCGCTTGGAAGCGGCGATCGCGTCCCTGCTTTGCAGATCCACCAGCCGACTCGCCCTCCACGATGTAGAGCTCCGACTTCGCCGGATCACGCTCTTGGCAGTCGGCGAGCTTTCCTGGAAG
>JBAXLC010000134.1:0-1921 GCA_037135015.1 bacterium
GTATTGAGGATCGTCTTCTCCGTCCAGTCCTGGCTCCGCCGCCACAGCTTGGCGATCTCGCGCTGGGTTGAGGAATAGGCGTTGAAGTCGGTCGCCACCATGAACCAGTCGCCATGGGTGATGCTGTCGACGATCGGCCGGTAACGGTTTGCATCGCCCGGCGAGAACACGCCGGACGACAGTTGATCGAGCACATCTCGTAGCTCTCGGGCAGCATCCAGAATAGCAACAACATCAACACCAATGCGTCGTCTTTCTTCCACTTCCTGCGCCGTCAAACCGAAGATGAAGATGTTGTCCTTGCCCACATGCTCCAGCATCTCGATGTTGGCGCCGTCGAGCGTGCCGATGGTGAGTGCACCATTGAGTGCGAACTTCATGTTGCCGGTGCCCGAGGCTTCCATGCCCGCCGTTGAAATCTGCTCGGAGAGATCGGCTGCAGGAACAATGACTTCGGCGAGGCTGACATTGTAGTTGGGAATGAACACCACCTTCAGCAAGCCGCGGATGTCGGGGTCGTTGTTGACGACATTGGCGACATCGTTGATGAGCTTGATGATGAGCTTGGCCTGGGCATAGCTCGCCGCCGCCTTGCCGGCGAAGATCTTGACCCGCGGCACCCAGGGGCGATCGGGGTGCGCGCGCATCGCGTTGTAAAGGGCTATTGTTTCCAATATGTTGAGCAATTGCCGCTTGTATTCGTGAATACGTTTCACATGCACGTCGAACATCGCGGCGGGATCGACCTTCAGCCCCATGCGGGCGGAGATGAGGTTCGAAAGCTCTTCCTTGTTGTGGCGCTTGATGGCGGAAAAGCGCTGCTGGAATGCGGCATCTTTTGCAAAGGGTTTGGCCTTCACCAGCAGCGCGGCATTGTCCATGACATTGGCGCCGACAGCATCATTGAGAAGTGCCGTAAGCTGCGGATTTGCTTCAAGAAGCCAGCGCCGCGGCGTGATGCCGTTGGTCTTGTTGTTGATGCGGCCCGGGTAGAGTTCGTTCAGGTCGCGGAACACGCTCTGCTTCATGAGTTCGGTGTGCAGGGCGGAGACGCCGTTGATCGAATGCGCGCCGGCGAAGGCCAGTTGCCCCATGCGCACGCGGCGCCCATTGTGCTCGTCGATCAGTGACACGGACGCCAGGAATTCGGATGTGCAGTCGGGACGTTTCTGGGCGTCGGCGATGAGTTTTGCATTGATGCCGTAGATGATTTGCATGTGGCGCGGGAGCACGTATTCGAACAGGTGCACAGGCCAGCTCTCGAGCGCTTCCGGCAACAATGTATGGTTGGTGTAACCGATCGCAGCCTTGGTGATCTCCCACGCCTGGTCCCAGTCGAGACCATGATGATCGACTAATATGCGCATCAGCTCGGCCACTGCGATTGCGGGGGGGGTGTCGTTGAGCTGGATCGCCACCTTGTCGGCCAACAGCCGGATGTCGTCATACTCCTGCATGTGGCGGCGGATGATGTCCTGCAGCGAGGCGGAGGTGAAGAAATACTCCTGCCTGAGCCGCAGCTCCTGGCCCGCCGGTGTCGAGTCGGCGGGGTAGAGCACGCGGGTGATGATCTCCGCCTTGTTGCCTTCGGAGAGTGCTGCCGCATAGTCGCCACTGTTGAAAGCGTCGAGGCGGATGGGGTCCGGTGCGCGCGCCGTCCAGAGGCGGAGCGTGTTCACTCTTTTGCCGCGCCAGCCCACCATGGGCGTGTCGCAGGCCGAGGCGATGAGCTTCTCGGCAGGCTTCCAGCGGCGCTGGTGGCGGTTGTTCTGGTCGACACCGGGCGTCACCTGGCCACCGAACCCCACCTCATAGGCGGCCTCGCGGCGCGGGAATTCCCACGGGTTGCCGTGTTCGAGCCAGTTTTCGGGCAGCTCCACCTGCCAGCCGTCGGTGATCTTCTGGCGGAACAGGCCGTGAT
>JBAXLC010000135.1:0-1878 GCA_037135015.1 bacterium
CTGAATGCCGAAGTCGGCCGCCTTACCGATCTTGGCGAGCAGGTCGCCGCTCTCGAGCATCGCCTTGGCGGGGATGCAGCCCCAGTGGAGGCAGGTGCCACCCACCTTGGACTGCTCGACGAGCACCACGCGCTTGCCGAGTTGGGCGGCTCGGAAGGCGGCGGCATAGCCACCAGTTCCACCGCCGAGAACGAGGAGGTCGTAGTCGGGCATACGAGAATCCTACGCCCCACCGCCGACCCTTGCCGCGCGCTGCTAATCTCCGCCGCAATGGACCTACCGCTGCTCCTCGCCGCCACTCTCGGCGCCTACCTGGCGGGCTCGATCCCGTTCGGTCTCCTTGTGGCGCGCCTCACCGGTGGCCCCGACCCACGCTCCATCGGCTCTGGCCGTACTGGCGGCACGAATGCACTACGGGCGCTCGGTCGTCGACGCGCCGCTGTGGTTTCCGCGGGAGACATCCTCAAGGGGACCCTCCCCGTTCTCGCCGTGCACTCGCTAGCCGCGCAGGGGGCTGAGATCTGGACCAGCACATGGACCGCTCTCGCCGCGCTCTTCGCCGTCATTGGCGCCACTCGCTCCATCTGGGTCGGCTTTAAGGGGGGTCGCGGGATCGCAACAGGTTTCGGTACCGCGCTCGCCATTGCGCCGCTCGCACTTGCGACAGTTGCACCAATCTTCCTCATCGTGATCTGGCGAACCAGGATCGTCTCGCTCGGGTCACTCGCCACCGCAGCGCTCTTCGCCCCAGCCCTCTTCATCATTAGCTACGCCACAACTGGGATGCTCGACGGCGCGCTCATTGCGTATGGCATCGTTGGCCCTGCGTTGGTCTGGTTTGCTCACGCCGACAACATCGCGCGACTACGCGCAGGCACCGAGCGCACCTTTGATACGGGGATGCTGCAGCGCGACTAACGCGAACGGATCAGTTGCACTACGATATACACCGTTGCCAGCACCAACACGATCGCGACAATCGGCAGGCTGCGAATTGCTGAACCTATCGGCGGCACAAGTGCGCTGATCTCTTGCAGTATCAGAACTGCTGCCCCCGCGGCGAGCGCCGCAACCGTTGCGGAGCGGAGCGGACTCCTGGGCTGACTCACTGTGCCAGGGTGTCGGCGTCGCGCGGCAGGTCGAGTGGCGCAACGATGAGCACGCCAACAAGCTTGCGCGACGTTTCGCTGAGGAGCGTGATCAACGGGCGGTGCAGCGTAATGGTCACATCTGCACCAGGTGCGCCGCGTCGTCGGCTCCCCGTCTCCGGGTCAAGTCCAACCGGCGCTGTGATCGCAAGGCATGGCACGCCAGCGGCGCGCGCGCGAATCACCAGATCGATACCCGCTTGCGTTGGTACGGGTGGCACGATCGCATCGGTGGAGCCGCCGAGCGCCTCCATCACCAGCGCAACATCTTCAATGCCGGCGCGGAAGTGCGCCGCTTCGCGCATATCTGGCACGCGGAAGCGCCGCGCGTTTGTGAGCGACTCAAGTCGATCCCAGGCCGCCGATGCTGCGGCGTGCTCTGGTCGCGCGCGTGTGCCGCAGAGGGCCACCACAATGGGCGTACCACCTGCGGCGATGCGCAGGCCCGCCTCAAGGGCCAACGCCGACTCAGCGCCAGATCCGGCGAGGATGAAGACTGGTGCGCCAGGGGCGGCGGCGCCAGATGTGCGTGGCGGCGTAGAGCGCGCACGGCCCCCCGGCTCGGCGGGGGCGGGGGCGGCGGCGACGAATGTGCGCACGGCCCCCCCGGCTCGGCGGCGGCGGGGACGTTGGCAACGGGAGTGCCGGACGGCGTAGAGCGCGCACGGCCCCCCGACTCGGCGGCGGCGGGGGACGGCGGCGGCAGCTGTGCGTGACGGCGTAGACCGCG
>JBAXLC010000136.1:0-1874 GCA_037135015.1 bacterium
GTCTGCCATCAGGTTGAAGAAGATGACCAGGCACGCGGACACGAAGGTCACTGCCATGATCACCGGCGTGTCGTTGGAGAGGATGGCGCTGATCAGCAGCGAGCCGATGCCCGGCACGCGGAAGATCTGTTCAGTGACGATCGCCCCGCCGAAGACGCCCGGCATTTCCAGCGCGACCAGCGTCACCACCGGAATCAGCGCGTTACGCAACGCATGCTTGACGATCACTTCGCGTTCGGTTAGCCCCTTGGCTCGCGCGGTGGTTACGTAGTCGAGCCGGATCACGTCGAGCACCGCCGAACGCACAAATCGCGTCCACGAGGCCGCCTGGGCGAGGCCCAGAACCATGATCGGCATCAGCGACTGCTTGAAATGCACCCACCACCATGCCCACCCGGTTTCGGCGATGTCCGCGCGATAGACGAAGGGCAACCAGTCGAGGTGGATGCTGAACAGCAGGATGAAGAGGAGGCCGGTAAAGAACGTGGGCAGCGAGAAGCCCACGAAGGCCAGGGTGTTGGCCACCTGGTCGAAGATCGAATAAGGCCGCGTCGCCGCGTACACCCCAACGGGGATCGCAATCAGCAGCGCCAGGATCTGCGAGGCGCCAATGATGAAGAGCGTGACCTTAAGACGTTGCAGGACCAGCGTGTCAACGTCGATGCGGCTGGCGAACGAGAAGCCCCAGTCGCCCTTTACCATCGAGCCGGCCCAGCGCACGTAGCGCACCATTACCGGGTCGTCGAGGCCGAACTGCTTGCGCAGATTCGCGGCCACTTCGGCGGGGACGTTGGGGTTGCTGGCGAGTTCCTCGAACGGGTCTCCGGGTGACAACGCGAGCACCGCGAACAGGATGACGCTGATGCCGATCAGGCTCGGTATCGCGATGAGCAGGCGGCGGATGAGGTACTTGCCCATTGCGTCGTGTCTTTATGCTTCCCGGTACCAGTCCTTCAGCAGCCATACATCGTTATCCCAGCCGCTCATCGGCGCCCGCAGGCGATTCGATTGAGCACTCACCGAGGGGCGGTTCACCAGCGGGATGATGACCTTATCCTCCACCAGCAACTCGTTCATCTTGATGAAGAGCGCCACGCGTTTGACCGGATCGAGCTCGCTTTCTGCGGCGCGGAAGGTGCGGTCATACTCGTCGTTGCGCCAGCGCGTATGGTTGCGGCCCTGCCACTTGTTCGCCTTGGCCGCCACCTCCCACGAGCAGAATATCTCCATCCAGCGCTCAGGGTCGGGCCGCAACATCGTGACGTTGTACATCTGGATGTCGCAGAAGAACTTGGTGAAGGTATCCGGATTGGCGACGTCGGAGGAGAAGTACACCGACGCGGTCACACTTTTCAACTCGAGGTCGATACCCGCTCGCTGGCATGCCTGCTTTACGATCGCCTGCACCTTCTGGCGCGGCGCGTTGGTCGAGGTCTGGAACACGTATTTGAGCTTCTTGCCGTCCTTGGCGCGTATGCCATCGGAGCCGCGCTTCCATCCTGCCGCGTCGAGGATCTGGTTCGCCTTATCGACGCTGAACTCCCACTTGGTGTTGGGCGAGCGGAAGCGCGCAGGCTGGTTGAGCACGTTGCGCGTCGCGATTCCCGTACGCCCGTAAATATGCTCCTGGATTGAACCGCGATCGACCAGCAGATTGAGAGCTGTGCGCACGGCTGGATCGGTGAGCGAGGGGTGTTTGCTCTTGACGCTGGCGCGTTCGCCCTCCACCTCGGTCCACGGATCGGATTGGTTCAGATAGATCGCCTCGAGGGAGCCGCCTGGTACGATGTTGAGCTTACCCTTGCCGCCCGCTTCCAAGCGCTTGAGGATGTCGTCCTCGATTTCTTTGCCCATAACCCGAAAGCCCATGTTTC
>JBAXLC010000137.1:0-1862 GCA_037135015.1 bacterium
TGACTTAGGAACTAGTTTTAGCGGAAAAATTGGTAAGCCAGTTTGGACTTTTGCTTGTACTACGACAGGTAACGATGAGTTTGCTGATTTCATTGTTAAAGATGGCAAGTACTGCCGTACTTATCAACTTGAAAATTAATATATATTAAATAACATCACCTAGGGGGATCGCGGTAGGGATACCCATTACTGAGCACCCCCCGCACAGATCCGAGCATGCGCAATTCACGCACTCGGCTCCCACCTTGGGTGTTTGACGGCAGATCTTGTGCTGGGCATGATCCTCGTTCTCCCTGGCGGTCGTGGCGCAGCGCTGCCAACCTTTACTCGTAGTGACGGGCTCACTGGCTATTCGGGGCCAGTGCCGGCGGTCTACAGCGGCGTGAGATTCCGGTATCCCGTGCCAGGCGGCTACTACATTCGCGGATTCACGCGAACCCACCTTGGTATGGACATTGGGAATAGCTACGGCGCATCAGTGGTCGCCGCGGGTGACGGGGTCGTCGTCTTCACGGGATGGCGCAACAACTGCGGCGGCTACCAAGTGATCGTTGCGCACGGTTCGAATCTGTACTCTGGCTACTACCACCTCTCCGGCATCGTGGCTAACACAGGCCAAAAGGTGACGCGTGGAACTCGCATCGGTCGAATTGGACAGACCGGATGTGCCACCGGACCGCACTTGCACTTCGTCGTCTCTCGAGGATTCCCGCTTGCGGGCACCTCGACGCTCTACAACCCAGCACGCTTCCTCCCGTAGCGCAATGTTTCTTGACATTGTAGAAATTCATCTGGCCGCTGGTCGTGGCGGCGATGGCGCATCGACCATGCGTCGTGAGTCGCATGTGCCGCGTGGCGGCCCTGATGGTGGTGACGGCGGCCGCGGCGGCAGCATCTACGTTGCGGTCGATACGGGGCAAACAACCTTGCGAGACTTCGAGGTGAAGCGCCGGTACGTTGCCGGCGACGCTAGCCAAGGCGGGAATAAGACGTCGCACGGCAAGGCTGGGCGCGATTTGGTCATTGGTGTGCCGCCAGGCACGGCAATCTTTGACGCCAAGAGTGGAGACTTGATTGCGGACCTCGTTTCGCGAGAGCAGCATGTGCTGTTGGTGCGCGGCGGCCGCGGCGGACTTGGCAATGCGCACTTCACCACAGCGACACATCAGGCGCCGCGACACGCGCAAAAAGGGGAGCCGGGCGAGATGCGCGAAGTGCGCTTCGAGCTACGCTTGATCGCTGACGTTGGCCTCGTTGGGCTACCGAACGCAGGGAAGTCCACGCTCCTCGCCGCCATCACCGCGGCGCAGCCAAAAATTGGCGACTACGCCTTCACCACCCTTGAGCCGAATCTCGGGGTACTCGAGCTAGGCATTGACGATGGCCGCCGACCGACTGTTGCCGATCTTCCAGGGCTCATCGAGGGGGCATCGATCGGTGCGGGACTCGGCTTCGCCTTCTTGCGCCACGCCTCTCGAACCCGCGTGCTGGTGCATGTGGTGGACGCCTCTGCTCCAGATCCGGTGCGCGATGCCGCGATCATTCGTACAGAGCTTGAGGCGCATAATCCGGCGCTCCTCGAGAAGACAACTCTCGTTGCCCTCAACAAACTCGATCGCCCAGAGGCGAAGGCCCGTGAGGTCGAACTCACCGCCGCGTTCCGTGAGCTTGGTCTGCACGTGCTGCCGATCTCTGCCGCGGGCGGCGAGCGAGGTGAGGGGATCGCTGCGCTTCGTGATGCCTTGGCCGACCTGCTGCCTGACGCAGAGACCCTCTCGTATCCGGCTGAGCCTGCAGGTGTGGTGGTACATCGCATTAATCCGATCGCATCGGTTGGCTTTGAGGTCAGCCGCGAGGGTGAC
>JBAXLC010000138.1:0-1836 GCA_037135015.1 bacterium
GCACCATCCCCGAGGGCGAACGCCTCTCCAAGCGCGGCTGGTAGCACCGTGGCGAGGCGCCACACCACGCCGATCATCGGCGTCCTCGCAGTACAGGGCGACTTCGCTGAGCACATTCGTATGGTGGAGTCCCTCGGCGCTGAGGCGCGCGAGGTGCGACTCCCTGCAGATCTCGATGGCGTCCATGGTTTGATTCTTCCCGGTGGTGAGAGCACGGCGATGCGCAAGCTACTGCACCGCTGGGACCTCGTGAAACCGATCAAGGCGTTGGCGAAGCGCGGCGCGCCGATCCTTGGCACCTGCGCGGGGGCGATCCTCCTTGCGACGAAGATCGCGGATGGTGACGAACCAGTCCTCTCGCTGCTCGACATCGAAGTGCGGCGAAATGCCTTCGGGCGGCAATTGGAGTCATTCGAAACCAGTCTTGTGATGGAGGGCTTTGGCAAGGAGGGGCGATCACGCACCATTCAGGCCGTCTTCATTCGTGCCCCTGAGATCGTGAAGGTCGGCCCGTCGGCTCGCGCCGTTGCAACGCTGGAAGACGGTCGGATTGTGGCGGCGCGCCAGGGTCGAATCCTGGGCATCGCCTTCCACCCCGAGATCACCGGCGAGACCGGCGTGCACCGCTGGCTCGTAGCCGAGGCGACGGCCACCCTCGTTTGAGGGGCGGGCGCGCACGCCGCGCCGACCGCGCAGGCGCACGCTAGGATTCGCCCATGAGCGTTGCTCGCGACCCCAACGAAGAACCAATCCGCGCGGCGATTCAAGACGAGGCGATTGTCGACAATCTCGACCTGCTGCTCGCCTGTCTCCCCGGCGAGATCGTTGCTGCCATCCGCGAGCTAGCAACCCGAGAAGAGCTTGCCGCCGGGCGCGATGGCCTCTTGGAGATCGTGATGGATCGCGGTCGCCGCCCTGAGGCACGACTTACTTCGGGCGATGTGACACTGCTCGACCGCGAGGTGACCGACGAAGATCTCAACTGGGTGATCTCGCGCATCGGCAACTTTGGTGGCGATAACCGCGCTGGAATCGAGCGAACGTTGCACCGCATCTCTGCCATTCGCAATCGATCGGATCGAGTCGTGGGCCTCACCTGCCGTGTTGGCCGTTCAGTCTTCGGAACGATCGAGATCCTGCGCGACCACATTGAGGCCGGCCGCTCGATTCTGATCATGGGTCGCCCAGGGGTTGGTAAGACCACCATGCTCCGCGAGGCGGCACGCGTCCTCGCCTCAGAGTTCAGCAAGCGCGTGGTAGTGGTTGATACCTCCAACGAGATCGCTGGCGACGGCGACATTCCACATCCGGCGATTGGCAAGGCACGCCGCATGCAGGTGAGCGCACCAGAGCGACAGCACCTTGTGATGATCGAGGCGGTCGAGAACCACATGCCCGAGGTCATCGTGATCGACGAGATCGGCACCGAAGCAGAGGCGATCGCCGCACGAACGATCGCCGAGCGCGGTGTGCAGCTGATCGGCACCGCCCACGGCAATAGCCTCGACAACCTGATGTTGAACCCAACGCTGACCGACCTGATCGGCGGCATTCAGAGCGTCACGCTCGGTGACGACGAGGCACGCCGACGCCGCACGCAGAAGAGCGTGTTGGAGCGCAAGGCACCACCAACCTTCGATGTGATCGTGGAGATCATTGATCGCGATCACATTTTGGTGCATGAGGATGTCGCAGGAACTGTTGATGCACTGCTGCGCGGCGACGCGGTTGCCCCAGAGGAGCGCTGGCGTGATGAGGGCGGCGTGCGCCGCTCGCACTCGCGCATTCGACCTGGCCAGACGGCGCAGGGTGAGTCACGCCGATTCGGCGGGCTGA
>JBAXLC010000139.1:0-1836 GCA_037135015.1 bacterium
TCAGCCCGCCGAATCGGCGTGACTCACCCTGCGCCGTCTGGCCAGGTCGAATGCGTGACTGCGAGCGGCGCACGCCACCCTCATCACGCCAGCGCTCCTCTGGGGCAACCGCATCGCCGCGCAGCAGCGCATCAACGGTTCCTGCGACATCCTCATGCACCAAAATATGGTCGCGATCAATGATCTCCACGATCACATCAAAGGTTGGTGGTGCCTTGCGCTCCAACACGCTCTTCTGCGTGCGGCGGCGTCGTGCCTCGTCGTCACCGAGGGTCACGCTCTGAATGCCGCCGATCAGGTCGGTCAGTGTTGGGTTCAGCATCAGGTTGTCGAGGCTGTTGCCGTGGGCGGTACCGATCAGCTGCACGCCGCGCTCGGCGATCGTCCGTGCGGCAATGGCCTCGGCCTCGGTGCCGATCTCATCGATCACGATCACCTCGGGCATGTGGTTCTCGACCGCCTCGATCATCACGAGGTGCTGTCGCTCTGGCGCGCTCACCTGCATACGTCGTGCCTTGCCGATCGCTGGATGCGGAATATCGCCGTCGCCAGCGATCTCGTTTGAGGTGTCAACTACCACCACGCGCTTGCTGAACTCCGAGGCAAGAACGCGCGCCGCTTCGCGGAGCATCGTTGTCTTACCAACACCCGGGCGACCCATGATCAGAATCGACCGTCCCGCCTCAATGTGGTCACGCAAGATCTCAATGGTGCCGAAGACCGAACGGCCAACACGGCAAGTAAGACCAACGACTCGATCCGATCGATTGCGAATGGCCGAGATGCGGTGCAGCGTTCGTTCAATTCCAGCACGGTTGTCGCCGCCAAAGTTGCCGATGCGCGAGATCACCCAATTGAGATCTTCGTCGGTCACTTCGCGGTCGAGCAGGGTTACGTCGCCCGAGGTGAGTCGCGCCTCTGGTCGACGGCCGCGGTCCATGACGATCTCCAGGAGGCCATCGCGTCCAGCGGCGAGCTCTTCGCGTGTTGCAAGTTCTCGGATCGCAGCAACGATCTCACCCGGGAGACAGGCAAGGAGAAGGTCAAGGTTGTCGACAATCGCCTCGTCTTGAATCGCCGTGCGGATTGGTTCTTCGTGGGGGTCGCGAGCGATGCTCATGAGCAAATCCTAGCGCGCGGCTGCCCCGTCGGCGCGGCGCGCGCACCTGCCGCTCAACCGAGGGCGGCGGTCGCCTCGTCCACGAGCCAGCGGTGCACGCCGGTCTCACCTGTGATCTCAGGATGGAAGGCAATACCAAGGATCCGCCCCTGACGCGCGGCTACGATCCGGCCGTCCTCGAGCGTCGCAACGGCACGAGCCGATGGACCAACCTTCACGATCTCGGGCGCACGAATGAAGACGGCGTGAATGGTGCGCGATCGCCCCTCCTTGCCGAAGCCTTCCATCACAAGGCTCGTTTCAAACGACTCCAACTGTCGGCCGAAGGCATTGCGCCGCACTTCGATGTCGAGCAGTGAGAGGACTGGCTCGTCACCATCGGCAATCTTTGTCGCGAGGAGGATCGCCCCCGCGCAGGTGCCGAGGATTGGAGCGCCGCGCTTCGCGAGCGCTTTGATCGGTTTCACTAGATCCCAGCGCTGCAGCAGCTTACGCATAGCGGTGCTCTCGCCACCGGGCAGGATCAGACCGTCGATTCCATCGAGATCTGCAGGGAGTCGCACTTCGCGCCCCTCAACGCCTAGCGTCTCGAGCATGCGAAGGTGTTCAGCAAAATCGCCCTGCACTGCGAGGACGCCGATGATCGGCGTGGTGTGGCGCTTCGCCACGGTGCTACCAGCCGCGCTTGGAGAGGCGTTCGCCCTCGGGGATGGTGC
>JBAXLC010000140.1:0-1751 GCA_037135015.1 bacterium
CGCTCTTCAAAGTGCTTCACCGGATTGATGATGTACATGTGCGCCGTGGCCTTGGTCGCCACCTCGAGGACCTCCTTGTCGCCGGCGAGCTTCGCGAGCGCACGCTCCAGTCCGACAGGATTGCGCGTGAGCTCCACCCCTGACGCATCGGCCAGGTATTCGCGTTGACGCGAGACGGCGAGCTGCACCAGCCGTGCGGCGATTGGCGCGAGGATGGCGAGCACGATGGTGAGGATGATGAAGATCACCTGCAAGGCGTTTCCGCCCTCACGGTCGTTACTGCGTCGGCGACCGCCACCCCAGAACGCCCAGCGCATCACCAGGTCGCTGAGCAGCGCCAGTGATCCCACCAGGGCCGCCACGAGGAGTCCGTAGCGAATATCAAAGTTGCGCACATGCGACAGCTCATGGGCGATCACGCCGCTCATCTCTTCACGGTCGAGAGTACGCATGAGCCCTTCGGTCACCGCGATGCTTGCGTGCTCCGGATCGCGTCCCGTGGCGAACGCATTCAGCGCTGTGTCGTCAATCGTGTAGACCTTTGGCTTGGGCATGTTCGCAGCGAGACAGAGCTCGTTGACGATGTTGTCGAGTTCACGCTCCTCTCGGCCGGCCGAGGGGTCAAGCTCTTTCGCGCCAGCCGCAGCAAGGACCGCTTTGTCCCCGCTGAAATATGCGCCGAGCGTTAGGAAGAAGCCCAGGACAAATGCCCCGAGCGCGAAGGGGATGCCGCCATCAACACTGCCGCTGAGGGCGATCCCTGCGCTCGCCCCGAAGGCGGCGAGGATCGCCACCACAATCAGGACAAGAACCAGCGACTTTCTTCGGTTCTCGGCGGCGAGGTCATAGAAGGTAGCCATCGCGTCGACTCGTGCCGACTAGGAGAGGTTGACCTTCGGAACGGCCTCCTCAGCGTCAGGGGCATCAAAGAAGTCGCGCTTGGCGAATCCGAATGCGCTGGCAAAGAGTAGGCCCGGGAAGGTCTGCACAGCGTTGTTGTACGAGAGCACGGTGGCGTTGTAATGCTGTCGGCTGAACCCGATCTGATTCTCGGTTGAGGTGAGCTGCTCCTGCAACTGAATCACGTTCTCATTCGACTTCAGGGTTGGGTAGGCCTCGACGTTGGCGAAGAGGGTACGCAGCGAACTGGTCAGCATGTTCTCAGCCTTCGCCTGTGCCGCGGTGTCGCCAGAGGTGCCGGCGTTGACGGCAGCAGCGCGAGCCTTTGTGACGCCTTCAAGTACGCCCTTCTCAAAGCCCATCTGCCCCTTAACGGCATCAACAAGATTTGGAATCAGGTCATAGCGGCGCTTGAGCTGCACCTGGATCTGGCCGAGTGCCTCATCAACTCGGTTCCGCCCATTCACGAGGCCGTTAAAGGCAGAGATCCCAACGAGAGCCAGTACACCAACGATCACGAGAACCGGTAGCAGTCCTTCCATGGCATCCCCCTTCAACTACACCTGTGGCGGCATGTGTCGCCTTCGTTCAGTATACGACCATTCCCCGCACGAACTCCGGGTCGTTTGACGACCCCCCGGGGGGTAGGCGTAGGCTGGCAAAAGCAACTGGGTTGAGCCCTCTGAGGGCTCCTCTGGTGTGGGTGCAGCCCGGCTTCCTGGGCCCCCACGTGAAAGGCACTGAACGATGAACGTTCTGTTGGTCGGTACTGGCACGGTCGGCGAGGCAATCGCCCACCTCATCAAAGGAAAGAAGTGGCTCGGCACCCTCACCCTTGCGGACTACTCCCT
>JBAXLC010000141.1:0-1736 GCA_037135015.1 bacterium
CGGCTGGCATGAGAGCCTCACCCTCTACTCCGGTGGTCTCGGCATCTTGGCCGGCGACCACATGAAGGCCGGCTCAGATATGGCGCTCCCACTCATTGGCGTTGGGCTCCTCTACCGCCGCGGGTATTTCCGTCAAACGATTGATGCCGATGGGCATCAGGAGCACGCCTACCCAGAGATTGACCTCTCGCTGCTCCCGCTCGCCCGCGCTGCAGGCGCAAACGGTGAGCAGCTCGTTGTCTCGATTCCGCTCGGCGACCGACGCGTCTCAGCGGCGGTATGGGTTGCACAGATCGGTCGCGTGCCTGTACTCCTTCTCGACACCGATATCCCTGCGAACAGCGAAGCGGACCGACCGATCACCCACATCCTGTACGTACGTGGCCGTGAGATGCGCCTGCACCAGGAGATGGTGCTCGGCGTTGGTGGTATCCGCGCCCTGCGTGCACTCGGCGTCGACCCGTCGGTCTACCACCTGAACGAGGGGCACTCAGCACTGAACCTCGTGGAGCGCACGCGCGAGTTTGTCGCTGCGGGCGAGCCTCTTGATAGTGCGCTTGAGCACGTCAAGCGCCATACGGTCTTCACGATTCACACCCCCGTCTCAGCCGGTAATGAGAAGTTCGCCGTTGACCTGGTGCGTCGCGTGGTGGGGCCACTCTGTGATGGCACTGGTGAGGCTGATGCCGGTGGCGTACCGCTGCAGCGCATGCTTGATCTCGCCGTTGGTGCTGAAGGCGATCACGGTGCCTTTGACATGACCGCCCTCTCACTTCGACTGAGCGTTGGGGCGAACGCCGTGAGCAAGCTGCACGCCGAGACGGCGAATGCGACCTGGTCGCCGGTCATCACCAACAAGATCCTCGGCATCACCAATGGTGTCCATATGCCGACGTGGGCAGGTCGCGAAACGCGCGCCGTCTATGAGCAGTTCCTGAACGCCGATCTCGATCGACTCGACACCGACGGGCCAGAGGCGGCAGGATTCTGGGAGCGCCTCGGCAGCGTTGACGCGCGTGCCTGGTGGGATGCGCATGCTCGACAGAAGGTGGCGCTCGGGGAGTTCTTGCGTGACTCCATCCGCCGACAGCTCGGGCGACACGGCGAGGCGCCCGACGCCCTTCGCGAGGCAGACCACTTCTTTGATCCCAACGTTCTGACGATCGGCTTCGCTCGCCGCTTCGCGACCTATAAGCGCGCTAATCTCCTCTTCACCGATATCGAGCGCCTCACCCGCATTTTGAGCAACAGCGATCGACCGGTGCAGATTGTGTTTGCGGGCAAGGCCCACCCGGCCGACCGCGCCGGCCAAGAGGTGTTTCGCGACATCTGGGAGAAGAGCCGTACCGACGCGTTCCGTGGGCGCATCTTCGTCATGGAGGATTACGACATGCGCACCGCGCGCTACCTGGTTGCCGGCTGCGATGTATGGCTCAACACGCCGCGACGACCACTTGAGGCATCGGGCACCTCGGGGATGAAGGCCTCGGCGAAAGGTGCCGTGAACGTCTCGATCCCCGACGGCTGGTGGGACGAGGGGTACACCGTCACCAACGGCTACGCGATCGGCGACACCTCTATCAACCCAGATGACGCGGCGCAGGACGCGGCCGATGCCGAGAGCCTCTATCGCATCCTCGAGAACGAGGTCGTGCCGCGCTACTACGATCGCGGCGCTGATGGGCTGCCTGCCGCCTGGCTCGACCTGGCGCGCGCATCGATCGGCAGCACCCTCT
>JBAXLC010000142.1:0-1700 GCA_037135015.1 bacterium
CACGCCGAGGATCGCGTAGAAGTCGCGTGCCATCTCGCGCCTACTTCAGCAGGAGTACGCCGAGTCGGCGCACCGCATGGCGATAGCCAATCAGGCTGATCGCGGAGAGGTAGGCGATGTCGACCAGCATGACGAGATTTAAATCGCCGAAGCAGAGCGAGCGCACCAGATGCGTGCCGCGCGTCAGCGGCGAAAGCTCCACGATCCATCGCAGCGCTCCTGGGTAGATCTCAACCGGGTAGAAGGTTGCGGAGAAGAGGAAGAGCGGCGTAAGGACAATGAAGAGGAAGTCGAAGTCTTTCCAGCTGCGCATGTGTGTGGTGATGGCGAAACCCGCCGCGCCGAACGAGAAGCCGATAAAGATCACCGCAACGGGTGCGAGCAGTGCGAGTGGCGAGTGCACAAGGCCGAAGGCGAGCATCACCACGAGGAAGGCGGTGGCGTAGATCACGCCGCGCAGGTTTGACCAGAGCAGCTCACCAACGGCGAGGTCGCCAACACCGACTGGGGTGGAGAGGATCGCGTCGTAGACCTTGCCGTACTTCAGCTTGTAGAAGATGTTGAAGGTGGAGTCGAAGATAGCGCCGTTCATCGCCGCACTCGCAAGGAGTGCTGGGGCAACAAACGCGGCGTAGGGAACGTCAACGCCTGCGTACGGGATGGTGCCGATCACGCCGCCCACGCCGTAGCCGATGCCGAGCAAGAAGAAGAGCGGCTCAAAGAAGCCGGTCACGATCATTAGCCACTGTCGGCGGTAGACGAAAAGGTTGCGCTCAAAAACGCTGAAGGCGCGCGGCGCGAGGCTGGCGATCACTTCAACATCCTCTTGCGGAAGAGGTAGATCGCCGCGATCGTGCCGCCAACACCCCAGAGGAGCAGGGCGGCGAGATGGAACCCGATATTCGTTAGTGGAGTGCCCAGCGCGAGTGCGCGGCTGAGGGCCACTCCATGGGCGAGGGGGGTGCACCAGGAGAGAACCTGTGCGGCGAACGGCAGGTTCTCGATCGGGAAGTAGGTTCCCGAGAAGAAGGCGAGCGGCGTGATGATCAGGCGGAAGATGAAGGCGAAGCCCTGGTCGGACTTCTGGGTCACCGAGAAGGCCACGATCGGGGCGGCGAAGGCGAAGGCGGTGAGGATCGAGATGCCGATCATCCCGAGGGCGCCGAGCGGGCTCGTCGCGATGCCGGTGATCAGCAGGACTGCGGCAAAGAAGGTGGCGGCGAAGGCGACCTTCCCCACGATGAAGGCGATCGCGCCAACCATGACGTCGGCGGCATTGAGTGGCGTCGCGATGATTGCGTGATAGATGCGCACCCAGGCGACGCGCGCCAGGATCGGCCAGGCGGCCTCGCCAGCGCCGAGGTTCATCGCCGAGCTAGCCATCAGTGCCGGTGCAATGTAGGTGACGTAGCTGACTCCACCAGTGATAGCGGCGGCCTTATCGCCAACCAAGACGCCGAGGCCGATGCCGAGCCCAGCCAGCACAACCAGCGGTTCAATGAAGGCGCTAAAGACGGAGCCGTGCCACTCCCGTCGATAGACGGCGAGCATGTAGCCAACGACGTGTCGCCAGCGCGTTGGGTGTGGTGCCGCTTCGCGAATCGCAGCGAGGCGGCTGCGTGAACGCAGCGGCGCAGCGCTTTGGGCGGCGCTCACTCGTCGAGTGTCCGGCCCGTAAGGCGAAGGAAGACATCCTCCAA
>JBAXLC010000143.1:0-1679 GCA_037135015.1 bacterium
TTGCATCTGGATCAATAGATGGCGCGGTTCCGTTTGCAACGCCGCTGATGCCGATTGCCAGCACGAGGGCGTCAGTGATGCTGACGCGGATGCTCTTTGCGAGATTCATCGTCACTCCTACCTGTTGGCGAGGCGCCCCTGGCTCGCCATAAATTGAGGGCGCGGGATCATCTTGTGTGGGGCGTGTGAACAGACTGCTACCGCCAGGTAAACGGCGCGTTAATTTATTATTGGCCTTGCCTACGGCTTCTGTGGGTCGGTCGGATCGCCTCCCACTCAGCTACGAGGACTGCCCCGAGGATCGCCGCCCCTCCCAAGAGTTGAACTGAGGTGAGGCGCTCACCGAAGACGAGGCCAGCCGCCACGATCGTGAAGATCGGCTCAACAGTGCTGACCAGGGCGGCTCGAGCCGCACCGAGGCGCTGAGCGCCGGCGTAGAAAGCACCGATCGGCACGATGCCTGCGATGGTCGCAACGCCCAGAATCGGAAGGAGTGCGTCGTCTGGGATTGGGAGTGGAAGGAGGTCACGCCCAGTGGCGAGGCGGAGGACGAAGACACCGAACGAGGTGCCAGCGAGGCTGAGTGGCACCGCTGCCAGTGGCGGGATGCCGCCGCCGCGGCTTGCCCCAGTACCGCTCTTTGATTCGCCGCCGAGGCGCGCCGCAAGGATGATGTAGCAGCTGTAGATAATTGGCGATGCAACGCCAAGGACGAGCCCGATCAGCGCAGGCTCCTTCCCAGCTGAGATGCCGCCAACGCCAAGCACCACACCGCTCGTAGCGATGGCGAGCGCGACCCATGGACGGACGCCCGATGGCGCGTGCGCAAAGAAGATCGAGAGCACCGCAACGATTGCTGGGTACGCGTAAGTCATCAGACCCGCAAGTGACGCGTCAATCCAGGTGAGGCTGGCGAAGTAGGTGGATGCGTTTGCAACGAAGAGCACGCCGAGCCCGAAGGCGGTGAGGCCGCGTCGCGGCGTAATCTGCCGAAGGGCTGCGCGACCGGCGGGGAGCACGAGAATGATCACCCAGAGGATGAGTGCGGCGAGCAGGTGCCGCCAGGCGAGCAGATCGAGCCAATCAAAGCCTGTCGGATAGATCCACTTGGCGAAGATTGGCCCAGAGCCATAACCGAACGCAGAGATGGCGATGAGGAGGACCCAAGGGAGCCGTGATCCACGCATCTCCGCAGGATACGCGGTTCACGGGAACAGAACGGATAGAGTGCGCAGATGCCACCGATAGCGATCCTGTTTCTTGCTGGTTCCGCAGTGGTGCACGCCGCATGGAATATCCGCCTGAAAGGTGCAGTGGATCCAGAGCGTGCGGCGGCAACCGCAGTCATCACTCCAGGGCTGGTTGCAGGGGCCGCGCTCACCGCTGCATGGGCGGTTGGCGCTGTTGCGATCTCACGCAACACGCTCCTCCTTGGTGTAGCGGCAGGCTTCGCCGAGCTGCTCTACTTCATGACGCTTGCTCGTGCTTATGCGGGGGCTCCGATCTCCGTCATCTACCCGTTAGTGCGCGGCATTAATCCACTGATGGCGGTTCTGATCGGCACGTCACTCCTCGGCGAAACGCTCAAAGGGGGGCAGCCATTCGGAATTGCGCTGGTCGTCATCGGGCTTTTTACCATTCAGCCACCGTGGCAAGGGTTGCGCGCTGGGGCACCGCTG
>JBAXLC010000144.1:0-1664 GCA_037135015.1 bacterium
TATGTTCCGGCGAGTAACTTCCTCGTGCAGGTACTTGTTGCCGTAGCACCACAGACTCCGCAGATCACACCAGATCCACGCGAGGTTGCCGAAACGCTCGGCGCTGAACTCGGTCTCTTCGACCCGCGGCATGCTGTGCACGTTGTCGATGCAGAGGAGCAGGGTCAACTCTTGCGATACGGCGTTATTCCAGTACCTGGCGAGCGACGGGTCTGGGGCCTCACTGCTCGTCTGCTCTGCGAGCTCGCCTCGCGACTCGCGCAGGTCTAGCGCGCTAGGCGGTGCGGCGACGCGGCCCTGGCGGTGGAGGGATCGGTGCGCTAAAGCCGCTCGGGAGCGCGCCCTGTTCCGCAAGGCGACGAATCACAAAGCCGTAGTACTCATCGACCGAAGCGCCGACACGATCCCAGGTGAAGAGCTCCGAGCGCTCAATACCGGCAGCACTGAGCCGCGCCTTCAACTCTGGGTCGTGGATGACACGTGCAAGCGCATCCGCCAACGCATCCGCATCGGCGGGCGGCACCAAGATGCCATCGCGCTCACGACGGACTACAGCGCGATAGCCGTGAATGTCGGAGCAGATCACTGGCGCGCCAGCAGACATTGCCTCTAGAAGCACGATGCCGAATGACTCTCGGCCTGTTGCTGGCGAGACGAAGACATCTGCCGTCTTGAAGAGCTGCGCCTTCTCCGCATCACTGACGCGCCCAAGGAACTCAACGTCGTTGAGCTGTCGTGTAAGTACGTAGCGGCGCGCCTCGCGCTCACCTGGGCCAGTGCCAACAATGAGGAGTCGCACCTGTTCGCCGTTCACCTGCATCTTACGAATTGCGCGCAAGAGATGGATCAGGCCTTTGCGTGGCTCCATTCTTCCAACAAAGAGCACATTTGGAACGCCGTCGCGATAGCGAGAGATCGGCACCGCATTGCGATAGCGACTTGGCTCAACACCGTTTGGCACAATCTTGTATTCGCTCGGGAAGTAGCGGCTGATGAAGTGACGTGCCGCTGGGCTGACGGCGATGCGCCCGTGGAGTCGATTCGCGTAGTCACCCATCACGCGACGGCCAAACTCGTAACTGAGTGAGAGCCCGCCGAAGGCGTGGAAGGTGCCGATGTTCACCGATTTAGAAAGCGTCAGCACCACAAGACTAAGGAACGGCACGAACGGTTCATGGAAGTGCAGCACGTCAAACTGCTCGCGCTCAAGGAGCTCGCGCACTTGGCGAAGATACGTTGGGCTTAGCGTGATCGTGCCCATTGAGCCGTTGAACGGAACACTAAAGCCCTTCCCGATGCGAATCACATCGCCTTCAGATGCTTTCTGTAGTCCGTGGCTACTGGTGATGATGCGCACGTCGTGGCCGCGCGCGCGGAGGACGCGGTAGAGGCTGCCGACGTGATCGTTCACGCCACCAGGCATTGGATAGACGTACGGGGTGACGAGACCGATCTTCACTTCTGTTTCACCGGTCGCTTGTGACTGTGTGGGTAACCGAGGTCGCGCCCGTGTCGCTCGCCGCCAAGCGTCCAGATCGGTCGAGTCACGCCGCGCAGGTCTTGTCCGAGGCCGATGAGATTGCGCAGCATCTGCCGGGCGAAGATCGCCGGGCTCTCCAGCATGGTGTGGTCCTCACCAGCGCCTGGCTTCACCGTGCCAGCGA
>JBAXLC010000145.1:0-1645 GCA_037135015.1 bacterium
CCGGTGCCGCCTGGAACCCGGTCCTCGCCGTGCTGGCCGGCACGATCGGCAATACCGCTGGCTCCCTCCTTCTCTATTGGATCGGTGCCCGGGGTGGGCGGCCCTTCTTGGAGCGCTACGGCCGCTTCCTGCTGATTCGCACCCACGAGCTCGACCTGGCGGATCGCTTCTTTACCAAGCACGGCTCGGCGACCGCCTTCTGGAGCCGCATGCTCCCGGTGGTGCGGACCTTCATTAGCTTCCCTGCCGGCGTGGCGCGTATGCCGCTCCGCCCGTTCATCATTTACTCAACCGCTGGCGCACTGATCTGGTCGGCGCTGCTTGTGGGTATCGGTGCGGCGCTCGGCTCGCAGTGGACACAGATCCGTGAGGCGCTCGCCCCTGTTGATACGTTCTTGGTACTTGCTGTTGTGGCAGGGGTGCTGCTCGCACTCGCCTGGCGGCTCGGCTTGGTTGATCGCCTGCGCACGCGCCGCAAGTAGGACGTTGTGAAGATTGCGATCGTTAGCGACATTCACGCCAACCTCGCCGCGCTGCAGGCCGTGCTCGCCGACATCGATGCGGTTGCCCCCGGCGCCGCCATTTGGCACACCGGCGACATAGTTGGCTACAACGCCGAACCGAACGAGGTTGTCGCACTGCTGCGTGAACGTGGCGCTGTTGGCGTGATGGGGAACCACGATGCGGCAGTGCTTGGTGAACTCGACGTGAGGTGGTTCAATCCCGCCGCAGCTGCTGCCGTGAAGTGGACGGCGACGCATCTCACCCCCGAGAGCGCTTCGTGGCTGCACGCGCTACCGAAGATCAGCGAGATGGGCGCCGCAACGCTGGTGCACGGAAGCCCACGCGAGCCGCTCGGTGAATATGTGATCGATGCTGAGGGTGCGCGTGAGAACCTTGAAGTGCTCTCGACTCCGGTGCTCTTTCACGGCCACACCCACGTTCCCGCCTATTGGGCGCTGCGCGGCAATCAGCCAGCGTCGGTGGTGATTGATGGTCGCGCGCAACCGCTCCTCTCGCCGTCGCTGATCAACGTTGGCTCTGTTGGGCAGCCGCGCGACGGCGACGTGCGCGCAAGCTGGGTGCTCTGGGATCGCAGCGACGATGGTTCGGGGATTGGTGCGCTTGGCACGGTGCAGTGGCGACGTGTTTCCTACGACGTTGCACGAACGCAATCGCTCGTGCGCGCCGCTGGGCTGCCAGAGTTTCTCGCCGCACGTCTCGCCGAAGGGCACTAGCCATGGCCGTGCGACGGCTACCGCCATTCGAGCGACTCGGTGCCTTCATGCATGCACATCGACGTGCAGTGATTGGCGTGTGGGTTGTGGTGCTGCTGCTCGCACTCCCATTTGCACCGCAAGCGCCAGGCGCGTTGCAGGCGGGCGGCTTCGATCTACCAACACTTGAGTCTGCACGCGCACGCGCGTTGCTTGAAGAGGAGCTTGGCGCACCGCCATCGGCGCTCGTGCTGGCGATCTCTTCTGAGACTCTGGTTCCTGGAACGTTGGAGTTTGAGTCTGCGGCGGCGCGCGCCGTTGCCGGTGTTGTGCAGGCGCCACACGTGGTTGCGATTCGCTCGCACCTGATCGCGCCTTCACAGGTGAGCGTTGCGGACCGCATCGTGTACGACGTGGTCTTTCTTGAT
>JBAXLC010000146.1:0-1641 GCA_037135015.1 bacterium
GGCGCAACGATTGCGCACCGCGTTCTTGCTCGACTCTTCGCCGATCGTGGCGTGCAGCTCGACCGCACCTATCAGCTGAACTTCGGTGGCAACACCGACTTCCAGAACATGTTGGAGCGCGATCGACTGGAGAGCAAGAAGATCAGCAAGACCAACGCTGTCACCTCGATCCTCGATGAGCAGCTTGGTGATAACCAGGTGCACGTTGGGCCATCGGACTTCGTGCCGTGGCTCCTTGACCGAAAGTGGGCAAACATTCGCCTCGAAGGAACAACCTTCGGCGGTGTGCCACTCACGGCAGAGCTGAAGCTTGAGGTGTGGGATTCGCCAAACAGCGCCGGCGTCATCACGGACGCTATTCGCTGCGCGAAGCTCGGCCTTGATCGCAAGTTGGCGGGGACGCTCGTTGCGCCTTCGTCGTACTTCATGAAGAGCCCACCAATGCAGCTGCGCGACGATGTCGCCCACGCCGCAGTGGAGGCCTTCATCCGCGGCGAGGACAATCGCGTCCTCGACGGAACCCAGGTGACCAAAGAGGGGTACCCCACCTCTGAGTCACTGAACTCCGTCCGCGCCTAAGCGTTCCGCTGCGAGGCTGGCTTCGGCCAGTCCCGCCTTCACACTGGAGAGAGCCGTCGCACCCCGCAAGGGGGCGGCGGCTCTCCCCTACACTCCCCAAATGAGCGAACCACAGCCGCCCCAGGGGGCAACCACCCCCTCGCCGCTCCGTCGCCAGGCGCAAAAGCGCACCCCTGGCTATCTCGCCCGGCGCGCCTGGGAGCGCAGCGTCTACGCCGGCTACCGCCTCCTCATGGGGGTCATTGGGATCCTCCCCCCACGCCCCGTCGAGGCCCTCTTCTCCGCCATCGCACCCCTCGCCTACCACCTCTGGCCAGCTAAGCGCCGGATCGCCGACGGCAATGCCGCGGTCGTCCTCGGCGTGGCCGATGCGGAAGGTCGACCACTCCCAGGGAGCGAGAAGCTCGTGCGCGCCCGCTCCCTTGCGAACTACCGCACCTATGGACGCTTCGCAGCAGAACTACTTCGCCTGCCGAGCCGCACCTTGCGCGACATCGCTACCGACGTCGATCTGACGGAGGCCACCGTCCTTGACGACTTCCGTACGCGCGGACAAGCGGCGATCTTCGTTGGCTTCCACGCTGGCAACAACGAGCTCGGCGCCGCTGCGCTCGGCGAACGCCAGTACGACGTCAATGTCGTTGCCGACGACACCGCCTTCCCAGAGATGTACGAGCTGCTTCGACGCCTGCGCGCCGCGTGGGGAATCAAGGTGATTGATTGGAAGGCGATTCGCGAAGTGTTCGGCGCAATGAAACGCGGTGGCGTCATCGTGCTACTGAGCGACTGGGGCTACAAGTCCGACGGTATTCCCTGCCAACTCTTCGGACGCTGGACAACGCTTCCGAGCGGCCCAGCGGTCTTGAGTGCGCGCGGCAACGCGCCGATCGTGCCCTTCTTTGTTCGCCGCGAGGCTCCTGGAAAGTTCCGCATCCTCTTCGGTGCCCCAATCAGTGCGGGCAGCGGCTCACCAGCAGAACTCCTGCACGCAACACAAGAGACAGCGACCGCGATGGAGCACCTCATCCGCACCGAGCCACTGCAGTGGAACTGCTTCAAGCC
>JBAXLC010000147.1:0-1585 GCA_037135015.1 bacterium
GGGCGTCAGAGGAGCCGACCCCAGGGAGGCGCAGCTCCTTCGCCAGCCGCTGCACTCGCGCACGCGGGAAGGTGCCGAAGATCGTGGGGTTGAAGGTCTCCAGGGCATCTGGGCGGCAGGCGGGGTCACGATCGTTCGCTACGGCCCGCAGGGCCCCCGCTTGAGCGCAGAGGGGGTGCGGGAAGAGCGGGTTGGCAGGGATGGCGAGTCCCCCTTGCGCGTGGATCTCGGCAATGGTGCGGCGGAGCGATCGGAGGGGGCGAACCCGCTCCTCGAGGAAGAGTCCGAGCACATGCCCCTGAAGGGTGGAGATCTCTTCGCCAACGATGACCTGTACGCGCAACTTGTTTTTGATCGCCATCGCTTGCGCCGCTCGCGCTGCATCGATGCGGTCGTGATCGGTGATGGCAATCACATCGAGTCGCGCCTCTTCGGCTCGCGCAAGCACCTGCGCAACGCCAGCGGTGCCGTCGGAGGCCATCGTATGGATATGCAGATCGGCTCTCCCCTGCACGCCACTCATCCGTTGCTTTGTTGGGCTCATGACTGTGGATCGTCCCAGATTGGGTAGAAGAGCGTCCACCACTGCTCCGGGGCTTTACTGATGAGCTCTTCAAACGCCGCGGCAACGCCGACGAGCGCTGCGCGCGTTCGATCCATACGGTCTCCGGCGGTCGGAACCTCCACCTGACGAATGTAGCCCGTGTAGAGCCCACGATCTTCGCGAATGACAGCGGCAACAAAGAGACGCGCACCGCTCTCCACGGCGAGCAGGCCAGCGCCGATTGGCAGTCGCGCAGGTGCGCCGAACAGCGAGACCGGCACACCGCGCCCAACAATATTGCGATCGCCAACGAGGCCAACGATTCCACCTGCGGCGAGTTCTGCCGACATCACAGCGGCGGCGCCATGTGCAGGGATGATGCGTAGCCCAAGGCCCTCACCGCGCACACGCAACATCCAGCGTTGCAGCACAGGGTTACCGAGCTCCTCCATCGGCGCCACCGGCTTCATGCCACTCCGGTCTGCGAGAATGCTGCCAGGGAGTTCGATCGCACCAAAGTGTGCGGCGAGAAAGATTGCACCACCACTGCCGCGCGTAAATGCCGCGCGTACGGACTCTTCGCTCTCAAGGCGTACACGTGTGGCGATAATCGTTCGCGCGTGTCGCGGCGCTCGTGCGGTTTCAATGTAGAAGCGCACATGATGCTCGAAGAGCAGCCCTACGCCGCGATCGAGTTCGTTACTCGTTGGCGCAGCGCCATCACGATAGGTGTAGACGCGCGCAAGATTCTTTCGCGCCATTGCAGCGCGTGCTCGCAGAACGCGCGGACCGACACTCCCCCATGCACGTGCGATTGCGACAAGAATTGACTCCGGAAGCCGCGAGATGATTGAGAGCGCTCCGATGATGAGATAGCCGACTAGCGCACTCACGATGCGCTCTCGCTTCCGCGGCGTGCCGTCTCTTTTGACATGCGGGCTGCATCATCTGCAAGCTCTTGCTGTTTTGCGGCATTAGGCCAGAGTGGCTTGAAGCAGTTCCACTGCAGTGGCTCGGTGCGGATGAGGTGCTCCATCGCGG